>DXOJ01000412.1 GCA_019412865.1 Bacteroides sp.
GGTCTGAACGCGGACTACGAGTTCTTCGTCCCTGGTGGTGTCCTTGTCCAGGTTTCTGTCCTTTTCTGCGGTCAAACTCTTTCTTAAACTTATTAGCATTCATCTTCTCCTGCTGATAAATCTTCAGAATCTGCTTCTGCGAAAGTATCTTGCTGAATTCATTGTAATACTTTTCACGAACATCCAGCATTTTACGGCTTTGAGTAAACTGATTCCGCAACATGGTTGCAATCTGGTCGTCAGTCATGGACGACCGTTCCTGCTTAGCATTGGCATCCGTCCCTTGTTTTTTCGCTTTTTCGGTTCTCGGTCTGGACATCATACGACATTCGCGTAACTCTTTCAGATATTTCTCATAAACCGGAGTAAATTTGGTAGCAGTTGCATCATCCAGCATCAGTATTTTCACCATCTGGTTAGTCTGCATCTGCACCATTTGTTCCGGTGTAGGGCGTTGTTTCTTTTCTTTGTTATCTGTATTCTGTGCAGACAAAGTCATCTGGCTTCCCATCAATAGGACAGCCAAAATTACATAAATAAATTTAGTCTTCATAATCTTCACGTTTAAAATAATTGATTGAGTTACTTAATTCAAAAATATATCATTTTCAGAGAAGTTGACGAGCTCTTCCAACTCCTCATCCGATAGTTCTTTAATCCATTTATCTACAGATTCTGTACCATTAGCTAATACTTTCGAAGAAGACGTTTTCACCTCATCTGCCTGTCTCAAAGATGGAACAAACAAAAATCCGATCAATACTGCCGCCATGGTAATCACCGTAGAAATAATCAGCTTCATGTGAGATTTCCGCTGTTGCTTCACTCCGGCGCGTTCCATCACCTTTCGTTGCACATCCTCGAAGAATCCATCGGGGGTACGGTAAGGTGTCCGTTTACCAATATCGTCAAAATCAAAATCCTTTTTCATCATTCTATCTGTTTAATATATATTCCTTAATCTTCTCTTTCGCATAGTGGTAATTCACTTTTAGTGTATCCACTTTGCTATCCAGTACACGGGCAATCTCTTCATATTCAAGTTCATCGTAATAACGTAAGTTGAATACAAGCCGTTGCTTTTCAGGCAAACTTAGAATGGCCTCCTGAAACTTCACTGCCAGCTCATTTTCATAATCAATATAATCGGAAGCCTTCAACTTGCCCATCAACTCTTCCTGAACATCTTCTGCAGAAACAACTCCCTCATCTTTACGACCGTTCAGCAAGCGTAAACTCTCATTCGTGGCAATCTGGTAAATCCAGGTTGACAGTGAACTTTCTTCGCGAAACTGATCGATATGCCGGAACACCCGGATAAAGACTTCCTGAAGCACATCCTCCGCATCTTCATGAGATACGACCAGTCTACGGATATAATTATATATCGGTACCTGAAAAGAGTCCATCAACATCTTGAATCCCCGTTCGCGATTCGAGGCACAAGCTTCACGAATTTTATTCTCGTTTATCATCAATTCTTTTTCTGAGCTTTATTAGTTAGAACGAAGAAGAGCGGGGAAGTTAAATACGGGAATCCGCATTTTGCTTTTATTAACAAGAAAGAGTAAGAGAGAAGCTGCGCATAAGATATAAAAAGTGCCTCCATATCCTTTGTAAAGGCGATGAAGGCACTTTTAGTAGTTTATCTATAAGTTGTAAACAAGAAAATGATTACCAGAACTTATTGTGTTCCACACTATATTCAAAGCCCACGGCTTTCAACTGATTCACTAATTCATCCTTGTCCACATTCATATCTTCACAAAGTTCGTCAAGTGAAGAATAACAATCACGTAACTTCATATTGATGACGCTGAACAACATCATCGGATCTTTTGGTAATTCCATAACATACAATCTTTTAAACCGGATGCAAAGGTACAGCAATCTCATTGAATGACAAAACAAATCAATCACCTATTTCTTCTATCTTCAAAGAGATCTTTTCTATCAGTTTACTGATTTCCTCTTCCAATGGGATCACGTTGAAGTCCTTCCAAAAGTTCTCATCATATTTGAAATAGGTGTCAGAGAAGATGGTACGGGTGGGCAATCTGTCTGTACGGGGAAATACGACCACTTGTTCGGTATCCACCTTGCAAGTAATCATCTCAAACCAGATATGAAGATCCCGGCTGCCGAACAGCATTTTTGTCCGTTTCACTTTGAAATGAAGATCTCCACGGATATGGTGTATGTAATAAGTCCCTTGCCACGGTTTATAAGAAATTGTATATACCACCTTTTGAGGAATCATTCGCACGTTACGCGTACGCCTTTCGACAAACATACCTGCCGCATTCTTCACATATACAGGATGAACTTCCAGACGGGCTTGCAATAGAGCACTTGTCTCGGAATCAAGAAATAGCTCTCCACAAAAAAGAGGTTCGCTGATTCCCTTTTTCTGCTCAAAATGCACCACATTTACAAATCGGTCCTCTAAAAATGTTACTCCTTCTGAAGTATAGTCATAAATACCCTTCTCTACACTAGGAGTCAGGAACTCGGGCATATCTTTGATGATATCCATCTGGATACAAGCCTGAATTCCGGATTTTACTTTTACAAGCAAGCTGTCTTTTGCTTCTACATTACTTAGCCGACTCATCTTCAACAGCTTCACCTGATCCGGTACAGAAGAATATGAGGATGTCTTATAAACCTTAAACACAGCTTCCGACAAGTTTTGAAATTTGTTTTTCAACTGAACTCCTTCACGATAAAAAGTAGTCAGATATACCGGAGTATGCGAATAATTCTTATTCCGCCGCTCAATCATTTCACGCAAAAGTTTCTTTGGATCACTTCGACGAATCACCACTTCCTGCAAAGGGACAATTTTAGGTTCGAGACTAAGTATATTGTGCCGTCCAATCAGCAAAGCAAACTCTATGTCCTGTGAAAGATAACCTATATGAGAAAAAGTAATCGAATCATTTTTCAAAGAATCGGGTAAAGACAGTTTAAAATCTCCATTCTGATTCGTTATACTGCCAATAGATGTTCCTCGCACTCCAACAGTAGCAGAAGAGATAGGCATTCCTGTCTCCTTATCCAGCAAAGTACCGATAATGACAAAGTTTGTTATCTGTTCCGGAACAAAATCTTGTTGCACACGTACCTTTTTCTCCGAAGGGAGAGTAATCAGGATGTGAGTGCCCATCACTTGAAACTCCAGACTGGTATTTCCTACGATGTCATACACTGCCTGACGAATGGAACGTTCGCCTCCCTTTATCTTCACTACTGCATCATTATCAATGACTTTACTATCATAAATAAACATATATCCCGACTGTTGAGAGACATCACTCAACAATGAATAAACAGTACCTTTTATCTTGGGAAGTCTGACTATACGTTCCAGCACATCACTTCCATCCGCTCTCATCATATCGACGAAGAAGAAGAGTATCAGCAGAACGGACAGATAATGATAAGACTGTTTCATTTTTCCCAACTTTAATGAGTTCTATTCCGATAATAAAAGAATATCTCCTTGCCGGATACATTGCAGACCGAGCGCATTAGCTATCAGATTAGCTATAACTTCAGAAGATTCGTCAGAGAATTCGACAGTCAGCCGACGTTCCTCCAATGCCGGTGAGACAACTTGTATTTGCAAACTATCCGAATTCAAATTCATGACTTTCAGAATGTTCGCTAACGATTCATCTTTAAATCGTATATGCTTAAAGAAGCTCCCCCACTCTTCATTCTCCTTATCTGTATCCAAAACGACTAATCGTTGTGATCGCACTACTACCATTTCCCCCGCTTTTACATAACACTCCTGATTTCCTTTTTTTAGAGTAACCTTCACTATCCCTCTTTGTACGGATAAACGGAACGGAGCATTTTCATCACTTTGCACACTAAAAGCAGTACCTAGCACTTCAATCTTAGCTTGCTCCGTGTCAATCCAAAAGGGTTGTCCCTGCTTCTTTGCTACGTCAAAGAACGCATTTCCCTGTAGACTCACTTCCCGTTTATCAGCAATAAAATGTTTCGGATATAACAGGGAAGTTTCTTTTGCCAAGAGTACGACAGAACCGTCTTCGAGAGTCGTTGCCAAAGTGGAAACACCTTGATTTTCCTGTGTAAGAAGATGCTGTGCCAGTTCTTTATCAGAACCGGTCACCCAATACAAAGTTCCCCAAATGACGCCTATCAAAACGGCGGCAACTGCTCCGTACCTGATCCATTGTGAATATTTGCGTGTATGGTGGCCTTCATCCACTTTCGCAAGTAAACGGTCATTGTCCAAGCGATTACACAATCGATTCCACGCCTGATCTGTCTTTATTTTATAAATATCTGTTTTCATCACTTCATGTGAATATAAATTTCTACTTCTTCTCGTAATGTCCGGAGGGCTTTTGTCATTTCAGCCTCTACTGTCTTAACAGAAAGCGAAAGCTGCGTCGCTATCTCGACATATTTCCGCCCTTCCAGACGATGCATCTCGAAAATCCTCCGTCTGCGAACCGGCAGCTTTTCAAGGGTTCCATTTATGAATCTCTCCAATTCCTCATACTCCATCTGTTGATGAGGATCTGTTGACTGCTCTGGGTTGGAAGTAGTCAATACAGTTTCACGGTATCTGTTCCGAACTTCCTCGTGTTCGCAATACTGCAAAGATTGATTACGAGTCGCTCTATACAAGTAACTTTTAACGGACTGAAAGATCTGTAAGCGCTCCCTTTCTTTCCAAAATACATAAAAAAGTTCCTCCACAATCTCTTCAGCCACTTCCATTTGCCCGGTAATGCCTGCCGCATAACAGCAAAGAGGAAAATAGTAACGACGAAAGAGTTCCTCAAACGCTTTTATGTCACCTCCCTTTATCTTTTTTAGTATGAGCAGTTCATCCAGCATACTTGCTTTTCTTTACGATTGACCTCAAATATAAGAAAACTATCCCTGTTTCAATTCGATTGCTTTTTTAATTTATCCACTGCGTGCTCCAAAGATTCCGTAGGTTCGATGATATTGTAGTTTCCCCAAAAGTCCGGACTCCAATATTCGTCTACTTTATCATAGAATATTTGATTCAAGCTGAAGGCTTCTTTGTTGGGAATAGTCTCCAACATTCCTTCTCTCTTGTCGGTCACGACCATTTCGGAAGCTACTGTATAGCTTGTGGAAAACAGTTTCTTCTTCCAGTCACATTTGAAACGGATTGTGTTGCTAATATAATTCAGATAAGTTTTTCCCTCCACATCTTTATAAGTGACCAGGTAGGACAGCTCTTGCGGCTTGAATCTTAAACCGAGAGGTCTTTTATATAGAATGGCAGTGGTTGCCTTCGATTTATCCTGCATGTCCAGACTCATCTCTATACGGGTAAATGACAAGCGTTCACGATCGATATATAATTTGCCATACAGGAGAGCATACATAAGGATTACCTTGGGGCGGAAATTAATAACATACTGCATACGGTTATCTATAAGCATGGATTCCGCCATCCAGAACTCATAATTATTCAATTCTTCCATATCGAGTAATGCTCCCTTGTTCTTCACAACATCCAAAGTGATACTCAAGTTAGGGCCGCCAACAACCTTGACAGCTAATGTATCACTCGCTTTCTGGCTAAGCAGGCGACGTCCCTTCACCACCCTTACTTTGTCATAATTAGTATTTCTATTAGTGTAGGCTGTTTTGGACACATCGATCACAGCCTCCGATATACCAATATACCGACGCCCTTTCTGTACAGTCTCCCGATAAAATCCCGTCAGCATATCACGCTTATCACTATAATTTAGAGGAATCTTACTGATTGCCTTCTCTACAATCATACGTGGATTTTCAGCAAACACCACCACTTCATTCAGCAGGTTGGCATGAGGTGTCAGCCAAACCGTCAACTTAGAGGGTGTTTCTTTCTCCAGAGAGATATGATTATTTACATAACCTATATGTGAAATCTCCAGTTCGCGCAGTGCTTCTGTTTTTTTGATTTTCAAAGCAAATTCTCCTTCCGCATTCGTCACAGTGCCGATATTACTGCCATGCACAGATACATTTACGTTCTCCAGAGCTTTTTTATTTTGCTTGTCTTTCACCATACCAACGATTGTTAGATAATCTCCGGCATCTCCTTGCGCCCACACAGGAAAGCTACAAAGCAGCAAACAAACTGACAGCCATCCAACCAAGTGTTTTTCTACATTCTTCATACTGATGCTTTTTAAAGGTAAATAAATTACGTTTCTATTTATAAGAGCGCTCAGACTGGAAATACCCTACAGCTTTTACAAAAAAAAGAAAAAGAAATCATATTCCAATGTTATATCCGGGAATTAATAAGAAACAATGTACCAATGGGATAACATATACTCCGATGAAATTTACGATAAGCAACTTCAAAGAATAATTCCCGGTAATCACTGATATAATTGTTAATTATGCTTGTGAATATGTATTTCATATAAAAATAGTTTCTACCTTTGCGGCCGTTATGATGAAGTACATATTTTGTATACTATTAGGCGTATTTCTGTGTTGGGGATTCCATCTGATTTCCAACGAAGCACAAGAGGCATACCGGTTAGAAGCCGGTAGTAACGGCATACAAACCTATTCCAATTCATATACCTCTAAAGCTAGCATTATACAACTGGATCAAGAACAGAAACTAGTCAAGACAAAAGAATACGCCGGAAAGCAAAATTACAATAACGATAACGGCGTTTTAAATCCATTTTCCTTCCGCCACCTCTCTCCCTTAAAAATACTAAGATTCAATATTCCTTCTGTCACTATCCGCATACTAAGCTCGCTAAAGATTCAACTTCCTAAAAATCAATGGACAGGTTTTTCATATTATACCAATCTTTTTAAATATTCCGATAGATATCATATCTATTCATTAGGACACATACTCATTTAGCCATTTTATATCTTTTTTCGGCATAGGACAATTCAAGTCTTTTATGCCCCACTTTCTGTTTGCATCCACCATTTGAGTGAAAAAAGAATTCACTATGGTCTGGAAGCCTATAACATTCTTTCATTACAATAATAACCAAAGTATATAAAATGGACTTTTTATTGGATTTTATACTTCATATCGATCAATATATGGTGATGATTGTGCGTGATTATCATGCCTGGACATACGCCATCTTGTTTTTTATCATCTTCTGTGAAACCGGATTAGTGGTCACTCCTTTTCTTCCCGGTGATTCTTTACTCTTCGTTGCAGGAGCCATTTCAGCATTACCCGATATGCCCATCAGCGTGCATATACTTGTCATTATCTTATTTGCCGCTGCCGTATTAGGCGATTCCTGCAATTACATGATAGGACATTTCTTCGGTCGAAAGCTGTTTAATAATCCCAACTCCAGGATATTCAAACAAAGTTATCTGGAGAAAACACACGAGTTCTATAAAAAGTATGGTGGGAAAACAATTATTCTAGCCAGGTTTGTCCCGATAGTACGCACATTTGCACCTTTCGTAGCAGGAATGGGAAAAATGAATTACTACTATTTTATGATGTATAATTTAGT
>DXOJ01000413.1 GCA_019412865.1 Bacteroides sp.
CGGGAATGGGAGAAAATATGCGAATGAAAATCTGTATTTTGTTCATAAATAGGGCGGTATCTGAATCTTTACAAGGCTAATAATTGGGCAACCATGCCCTTCTTGTCAAATATGAAGGCTTGATGCTTTGGATAAGGTTGACTGACACGTTGGATATATATGACCAACACGTTGGATAAGGTTAGCTGACATATCAGCTATTAATGTTCTGTAGGTTGGATATATATATTCTGCGTGTCAAGTAACGACTCCTTTGCATAATCTTCCAATAAAACGGAAATGATATGCAAATAGTCTGCATATTGATACATCCTATTCTTTCTCTGAGAGCTGACTGGCGTTCTTTTCAAAATGTATCTGTCAGCAGAAACGGCAATATGGTGCCATTAATACTTTGAATTGATTTTATTCTGTCACTATGATAATTTCATCTTTAGTGAGTTCTTAAAAAATCCCCTTATTCTCTGGCTTTACTTTCTATTTGAGAGTAATTAAGAATAAGGGGGATTTCAGTATTCGTTATTCGCAAGGCGGTACTTCCGAAATACTGCCATACCGGTGATACTCAAAGGCGATGCTTTGCTCCTTGATATAGTGTATCAGCTCGATGCGCCCTTGCTTCACAGGCGGTGCTGTCGCAATGTATTTATTGGTTTCCGCTGCCCGTTCGTACATGACATCGGGTATATCCGGCGAACAGGTACGTACTCTTTCATATTCGGGCAATTCTTTCAGGAAGTCCTCTAATGATTCTTTCCGGAGTGTGCAGCCGAGTCCGGCAAGTCTGCTGCTACGATCATCTGTCGGGCCAAAACTGATGGTGAGCGGAGTTCTGCATATACGGGCGGCGTGTGCAATCATCGTCGCTTCTTCGTCTGTATCTTTCGGGAAGAGGCGTAGAATCATGTTCTTCAAAGGCAGATAGCGGAAGAGGTTTTGTTCTCCATATAGCCGGTTGACGTCTCTCGGTTTTGAGAACTCTTCCTGATAGGCTTTGGCATAACTCTGTCGGTAGTCGGTCCGGCTGTCCGGTTTGTCGGTGATTTCGAGGAAACAGGTACAGTAGTTGGGGCCACCTGCTTTGATACCACCACCGAAGGCGGATAGTTTCATTCCTCCGAATGGTTGCCGGTTGACGATGGCTCCGGTAATTCCCCGGTTGATATACAGGTTTCCTGCCATTACGGAGTTCTTCCACAGCTTCTGCTCCTTTTCATCCAGACTTTGCAGGCCGGAGGTCAATCCGTAATCCAACCCGTTCACCAGCCTGATTCCTTCTTCAAGGTTCTCGATACAGGCCACGCTCAGCAGGGGACCGAACAATTCGGTGCGGAATGAGAAACTTTCCGGTTTTACTCCCCATTTGACAGTTGGTGCAAGGATGTACTCTCTGCGGTCGATGAAACGCGGGGGAACCAGCCATGACTCACCCGGTTCGAGGTTGAAGGCTTGCAGTAACTTATCGTTCTTGTTGGTAATCATCGGACCGACGATATTTCCGGCATTCCACACACTGCCGGTTTTCAGGCTTGTCGCCGCATCTTTCAGCTTGCTACGGAAGTTTTCGTCTTCGTATACGGAACGTTCGACTAACAACAGCGAACAGGCGGAACACTTCTGTCCGGCATTGCCGAAGGCAGAAGTGACGATGTTCATGATGGCGTGGTCACGGTCGCCCGACGCTGTGAGGATAATAACGTTTTTACCTCCCGTTTCTGCCGATAACGGAGTGGTCGGATTGGCTTTTGCGATATTCTGTGCGGTGTCCGTTCCTCCTGTCAGAATGATATGTTTGATGGCGGGGGCGGTAGTCAGTACTTTCAGTGCTTCCCGGCGGGTGATGATGACTTGCAGCGCTTCCTTCGGCACACCGGCATCCCAGAATGCCTTGGCAAACATCCACGCAACAGGGGCGGCTACGGTGGCAGGTTTCAGTATAACGGTATTTCCTCCCGCCAGTCCGGCTACTATGCCGCCCACAGGGATGGCACAGGGGAAGTTCCACGGGGAGATGACCAGTATGGTGCCTTTCGGTTTCATTTCTACGTCATCCAGCGCGGCAAACTTCTTCATCGCTGTCGTATAGAAACGGGCATAGTCTACCGCTTCCGATACTTCTACATCACCTTCAATGACGGTTTTACCCGTCACGGCACACATACAGCCTATCAGATCGCCCCGCATATCGGCGAGCCGGTTGGCTGCTTCGTACATGATCCGGTGGCGTTCTTCGAGTGTGGTCTTTCTCCATCCGGCAGGGTCTGCCTCTGCAATTTCGATGATTTTCTCCACTTGTGCGCTGTCCGCCTGCGACATTTCACAGATACAGACTTCATCGTCCTGACAACGGTCTGTATATGGGTAGCGGCTTTCGCATACCACCGTTTCCGCACCTATTTGCAGCGGAATGATTTCCGGCTGTTCCGTTCCGTCTTTCTTCCATTTGGAGAAGATAGAACGCACCCATTCCTGATTCTGTGGCAGGTCGAAGTCCGTGTCCGGTTCATTCTTCAGGACGTCTGCCGGTGGGACGGGCGTGTAAGGAAGATTGCGATTCTGTGTGCGTGGGGACACATGACTCAGTTGATCTTTCATGGCGTAGGCATCTTCGAACTGCTTAGCCAGGAAATCCCACTCTTTTGTGTTCGGTCTCAGATTGAAAGAGTGAGTCAGGAAGTTATCAGGTGCCGTATTCTCATCCATCCGGCGGACGAGATATGAGACGGCATTCAGAAAATGTTCGTTTTTCACTACGGGAGTATAAAGAATCACCCGGTTGCCGAGCATGGATTGGGCTCTCCATAGGTGGTTCGCCATCCCTTCCAGCATTTCGAAGGTCATGTATTCGGCTGTACCATATTTCTGAGCCAGCAGATAGGCGTAGGCGATGGAGAACAGGTTATGGGAAGCTACTCCAAGATGCAATACCCTTGCGTTTTCGGGCATCAGTGCCCGTTCCAGCAGATGCAGGTAGTTGGCGTCTACTTCTTCTTTGGAAGGGCGGATCGGATTGGGCCAGCCTCTCAGCGAAGAGATGACGGTTTCCATTTCCAGGTTGCAGCCTTTCACCAGACGCATCTTGATCGGAGCACCGCCTTCTGCCACACGTGCTTTGGCAAATTCGATCAGTTCGGTCTGAAAGTCGTATGCGTCCGGCAGATATGCCTGAACGACGATTCCGGCGGAATAGTTCTTGAACTGCGGCAGGCTGAGCACTGTCTTGAAGAGGCGTAATGTGAAATGGGTATCTTTGTACTCCTCCATATCCAGATTGATAAACTTGGATCGTCTGACTCCTTCTTCGTCCGTATAGGGGAAATCAATCGCTTTCTGATAAAGCGCGGACATTCGCGAAATGAGTTCCGGAAAACTTTCTTCATAATTCAAGGCGTGTGTCTGCGCATAGATTCCCGATATTTTCACTGATATGTAGTTGATGTCGGGTGATTCGAGCGCTTTCAGATAATGGTGGTAACGATGGTCGGCTTCTCCGTTGCCGAGCACCACTTCGCCCAGCAGGTTGACGTTCTGCCCGATTTTCTCCTTTGCACGGATGGCCAGATGCTTCGTGAGTTGCGGACGCGCTTCGTTGATGATGACCTGCGAGGTGTTCATGCGCAGGCGCTTCTTGATGATGGGGATGGCGATAAAGTCGAAATGATGGCCGAATGCCTGATACATTTTGAACAGGAAGCTGTCCCGCTTGTTCAGAAATTCGGGAACGCCGTATTGGTCGAGAAGGGTTTTGATACGTTTGGCAAGTATCCTTCGGTCACGGATTTGCGAAGATTCATCCAGCATCTTCACGAGGAATTTCTTGTCCTGCGGACGTTGTACCATGACAGCGTATTTATGCTGTTCGCGGCGTTCGGCTTCTGTGATGGTTTGTTCACAGGTATTGTACAGTTTGAGTACCCAATCCTGTACTTCGGTAAGGGTCGGTTGATATTGTTTGTCCATACTAATCTGATCTATGTAGATTATGGAAATTAAGAAAATAAGAATCTCAAATGCAATTTACATAGGGTGGCAGGTGGGACTGAACATAACAGCACGGTAGCGATGCAGGGTTTGCAACGCTTGCTGCGAGAAGCGGTCGAACAGATACTGTTGTGTCATATTCGTCGTTTTTTAAAGTGATTAGGTACAAAAGGCTCACACTTCTCGCAAATATAAAAATATCTTGTTGATTTTCAAGCAAAAGGAGAGAAAATATTCTCTCCTTTCAGAATTATTTTTTCTTGCAATAACTACCCGATTGCTTTATAGCTATTACTGATTCGCATTATCTATCCTTACTTAAAAGAATAAAGTTGCAAAACAACTTGCGGGCTACATCAGCCGCAGCCGCAGGATTATTCAGGTTATCAACCAAATCTAAGGTTGAATAATAGATTTTCCCTTTTCCGCAAGAGATGATTCCGACAGCAGAGCCAAGATTAAACGGAGCACTGCCGTATGAGCCTGCCACTAATTCTTCATTATCTATATGTAGCCCTAAACGCCGGTCGCCGTTACGCACCAGGGCTTGATAAGGCCATCCCATTGCTACATTGACCGGAAGACCGTTGAAAAGAGGATGTTCTTTCACGAAATGAACGCCGCCTACCCAGTTCTTTCCTACGGAATAATAGCCATGATAAGCCGAACCTGTATATGCGCTCACAGCATCCATCCATGACTCGGCCGATTTTAACAAGAGCAATGAAGTACCGTCTTCCTTTACGCGATCCAATAACTCTTGGGGAGCAATCGCCGCATGGTCCGGAAGAGACCAGACTAATTGTACGCTTCCCGTGGGATTGCGTTGACTGTATTCCACACGGACAGCGACCTCATCACCTGCTTTCAACAAGAAAGGGCGAACGACGGTCAATTCTTTATTATTTCTCCATTCATCAACAATACGCTGTCCGTTGACGGAAAGACGCATTCCCTGATCGGAAGTAACCCCAATCATATAGGTGCCGGACTGAGGGGCTTTTAATTTCCCATCCCAGATAGCTGAAAAAGATTGGTTGGCAGGAAGCAAGGGGTCCGGTTGGGCACCGTCTGCGAAAGTACGGTCTATCTTGTTGTCTTGGGTCACCCCCGCCAATGTACGTAAGTCATCGTCTTTATAAAGAGAGAGTTCCAAAACCGATTTGCCTTCTTTCTGACAAAATGCTTCAACAGGAACAGGCTGCGGCGCATCCAGGGATGAACGTGTCACTACAATCCAGTCCAGTTTCTCTATATCCGAATGGAAAGCAGGAAGCTCGCATCCGGTTGCTTTCTGGTAAAAGGTAGCAACAGGATCATCGGGAGTACCATATAAAGCACCTTTTCCTTTCAATTGCTTCTTATCCCAGTAAATGCCAAGTACTTCATCTTTCCCTTCGGCGCACAGGTGTCCCGACGCATTCCGTAATTGCGCCTTGACTTGATATAAACCGGAAACTCCTTCTATTTCCAACTGGCAGTGCTCCAATAATAGCTGTCCGAAACAGTCTCCTCCGGTAATGTGCACCTCTTTTTCGATGTGTTTTCCTTCCTTCCCGTCGGGTGTGCAGACAAATACTGATAAACGGTATTTTCCGGAAAGATTTTTTTCATTAACGATGTAGAAATCGACCGGTACTTTTCCCGGCAGGTGTACAAACTGTGTGCGGGGAGAGACCGCTACATAGAGCGGTTGGGTATAGTAAGTAAAGGTGGAAGGATTTCCTTTGCAGTTCCGGTAGATGTCTACAATACCGGAATGGTTGTCATACGGCATCGCTTCCCAGCCGTTCACTGCATAAACGTCTCCTGTATTCTGCATACGCATTCCTTGAATGCGCCGTCCTTGATGGTCGAAAGAGACATCTCCCATGGCGCGTGTCAGCGAGTCAATGGAGCCGAAGTAAGGTGCCAGGTTCTTCTCATGGAAAAACTGCTGAAATGCCTCATATTGATTCTTCCAGAATAATCCGTCCCACCCCTTGATTCCGGTCTGTTCTATTTCTTTGGCAATTTCGGCAATGCGGGGAGGAGTTGAAAGAGCACCTTCTTCGCCCCGTATATAGATTTCGGTCCGGTTGTCCGTATACATCAGATTGTCTTTCGGACCTCTATAGTAATCTTCCTCCCAAGTGGCAGGCCCTGCGGCGCGATGATTGTCGAACCATCCCTTCCGGTGCAGTACCGAATCGAAAGGTAACAGATTTGCCTTGGCATCCTCTTCCGAATGTTCGGCAGAAGCCCATCCGGAAGTAAAAGTCATCACCCGGCTCGGATCAATGGCATGCGCCTTTTTCATGTCTTCCATACGCAGGGCAGTCAGTTCTTTATCTCTGGCACGAGGACCTCCCCATTCATTTATCAGATTATAAATGACGAGACTTGGATGACTTCTGTCCCGCAAGATCATTCGTTGCAGTTTGGTATTGACTATGGTCCGGATGAAGGGATCGTGTCCTGCGGAGTGAAAAGCTCCCGGCTCTTCCAGATATAGCAGTCCCAGTTCATCTGCTTTTTCGAGCACTACCGGTGAACCGATGGAACGATGGAAATTCAGCATATTCAGTCCTAAAGCCTTGGCTGTAAGTATCTGTTTTTCGGCCATTTCCGGAGTGGCATACAAGC
>DXOJ01000414.1:0-12939 GCA_019412865.1 Bacteroides sp.
TTCCGGTACCGTGAATGATGATTTCGGTCTGGTTACCGGTGCGTCAGTCTTCGTAAAAGGTACAAGCAACGGTTGTATCACCGACTGCATTAGCCAATGTATCTTCCGAAGAAACCTTGGTCATTTCATTCATTGGTTATCAAACACAAGAAGTTCCGGTAAACAATTAGCGGAAGTTTTTCATCAACTTAAGAGAGGGCTCACAACAACTGCAAGAAGTAGTGGTAATGGCAATGGGTTATGGTGATGTCCGCTGCAAACACCTAACAGGTTCTATCGTTAAAGCAGACATCAAGTTATTTGGGGATATTCCTAAAAAAATAAAATGTAAGAGGGTGCACTTCATCTTGAACAAGTATATGACATGCTCGATAAAGCATTTGATAAGTGTGATAACCTTGACGGACTCGTACTTCATTCTGATCAAGGTTAGCAATACCAACACTTCGGATATCGGAAAAGGCTTGAAGAGCATCATATAATTCAAAGTATGTCGAGAAAGGGAAACTGTCTGGACAACTCTATGATGGAGAATTTTTTCAGAATTATGAAATCTGAACTTCTATACGCTGAAAAGTTCGAGTCTCCGGAAGACTTCACAAAGGCTTTGGAAGGATATATAGATTATTATAATAATAAAAGAATTAAGTCCCGGTTAAAAGGAAAGAGTCCAGTACAATACCGAACTCTTTCTATAACTGGATAGTGTTTAACCAGTCCAAATTTTTGGGGTCACTTCATCAGTCGGACACCCTCTTTATTTTTGGAAGGAGGCTATCCCGAACTCGCGTTATAAGTTTAGTTGCCGAACCACTCTATAGCCATGGGATTTCCTATGGTGGTTATCATAGGAATAGGATTAATCTTATCTGTCTGAGGATTGAGATAATAGATGCCTTTTGTTGTCGTTGAAGCATTGGCGATTGCCAAACCGTCTTTATATTTAGACACTAACACGCCATAGCCATTGGACAAATCCAATCCTTCTATTTTCTTCATCTTCTGATTGTATAAATCAAAGACTACAGCTCGGCTCGCTATAGCGCCATGTCCCGTTTCTCCTGGTTTGTAATAACCGGGAATATCAATGTATCCGTAGGCTTTGCCATTGGCTGCATAACAAATTGAAGCGGCAAAACCAGCTACTTTCTCTTCTCCTTCGATAGAAGCTCCGGTTATCGTCCAATGGTATGTTGGATCAAAGTCTGTTTCTCCTTTCTTAATCCGAAGTATGCCGGCCTTATGACCTGCCACCATTCCGAAGTTCCCGAGACAAGAAATGTATATATCGCCTTTTTCATCCATGAATAAAGACTTGGGGTCGATCGGACGTGTGGCTTGAGAAAAACCACTGGTTTTCTCTGAAATCATCTTGACCAACTTGTCCGTCTTGGTGTCAATGACGGCTACATCTGCTTGTTTGTAATTCTCAGGGCTTGTCCAACCTCCCACCATCTGGCTTAGACCAGCAAACACATATCCGTCACGCTCAATCATGATTCCGATGTCCGGATTATTATCTTGAATACCCAAAGAGGTCAGGTTGATCTCTCCTGTCTTCTGCATCGTTTCGGGATTAAATATGTAAATCAGTCCTAGTCCGGCAAGCGATAGATAGGCTTTTGTGGAAGATAGTTTGACAAGATTGTTGGCACTGTTATTGGCAGGCAATTGCAAGCTTCCCTCTCTTTGTAAAATTCCATTCGTGCGACGGTATTTAATCAGTTCGTTTTTGTCCATTGTCAAATGATAGCTTGGGAAGACATAGACTTCCTGACCTATTATCATAGGATAAGAACTGCCAAAGGGAACATTTATACCATTGTTGTTATTGGTAGCCATCGTCTTGCCTAATACAGGCTCATCAATGAGTTGCATATAAACCGTTCCATCCATACCTGTTGCATTGGGTAGGGCTGTTGTTAGGAGAATCTTTCCCGAACCTCCTGCAATAGGATTGTCCGGATCATTCTTGTCACATGAGTTAAGGCACAATGCAGCGAATATCGCTGCTACAAAAAATACATTCTTTTTCATTTCTTTTTTTGTTTAATGATTGTTAATTTGTTACTTAAATACGTATCTGAATCTGATAGTGAAGCTACGTCCGGGTAAAGGACGGTTAAACTCGCTGATCATTTTTGTATCGGTCAGGTTGTTTATTTTTCCCATAATGAAGTAGCGCCCATTGCCAAAGCTTTGCTCAAAGCCTATATTGCACGAGAGGGCTCGAGGTATGCGATGCTGCTGGAATTGGCTTTGTTCGAAGTCGTACAGATATTCTTCCACAAATGAAGCATCGGTGAATATGCGCGTATTCATCCCGCTGCCTCCGAACAGATTTTCTTTGTGAAACTCCAATCCTGCGTTTGCCATCAGATAGGGTATATTGGGCATACGGCTACCTTTGGTAGGGTTGGCAACAATTGTATTTTGTTCATACTTACGCACATCTCGCAGATCTTGGTAAGTGGCGTTCACATAGCCATAGAGCCACCGTGTCATGTCGGCTTTCACCTCTGCTTCCATACCAAGAGTCCGCATCTCGCCGAAGTTCTGATACTGCGACTGCAAGAATCCGCCCGTAAAGCGAATCATGTCTTTGAGATGCATATAGTATCCGTTCAGTTCAATCTGTAAGTTAGAGGAGGCTTTTCCAGTTAAATCGAATAACATTCCTATGTTGACACTTATATTGCGTTCGGGAGTGAGATTGCCGGCAGGAGCTATCACGTATCCATCACCCAACAGTTCCTCTTCCGATGGAAGCCTTACATCATATCCGAACGAAGCTTTTGCCATCAGACTGGGTGTGATGCGGTAGCGAAGTGCATTGCTGATGCCGAAATCATTCTTGTGTGTGTCTATATCCTCTGCTGTCTTTACCAGGACACTTGCCATCCGCGTTTTCATCGAGTAGTAGTAATACTTGACGTTGAAAGAGTTAAGGAACTTATCGTTCGAGGTGCGATAGTCGTAATTCAAGCCTGCCACCCAACTGAACATATTGCTTGGAAAGTCGGTACGATAACCTATGACCTTGTCCTTCATCCCATCACGAGGGTTGGCATGAGCGTATTTCAGCAAAGAGTTGAAGTTTACCGAATGGTTCTCATTGACAAGATAGTTGAGATTCAATTTGTGCTGCAATTGATGCTTTTCATTCGTCAATAATGAAGCCCATTTGCCGATTTCGCCGCCGAATTCGGAAACTGCCGGATAATGCGTTCCATCCCAATGTGTGCGGTGCGAGGCGGTATCGGCAAAATGATAGTCGGTATAGATATACCCCAGCTGCCAGTCCAAGTCCAGGCCGTCTAAGAGGAAGTTTTCTTTCTCCATCTTATTGGCGAAAATAAAGGCGTTGGAATGGCTGTGTGCATGCCGGATGTTCGATTCTATCCCCTGTATATCTTTGTAAGTATGTATGAAAACGGGTTCAAACTCCACCAAGTCAAACCACCACTTCCGTGCCTTAAAGCTACCGCCGATGACTGTTTTTTTAAACTTGTCGTGATCGCGGGTTATAGTAAGCCCCTCTTGAAAAGGAGACTTCATCTTGTAGTCGTTGTCGGCATAGGTATAAAAACCTCCCAGCCCGAACTCGATTCCTTTTGGGGCAATGTTCATCTTGCTCACAACGGATGCATTGTGCGTATTGAAACTGCCGTAAGAATAGTTCACGTCCAAATATTTAGGCGGATACTCTTTGATGACAATATTGACCGCACCACCTACGGCAGAACCTCCGAACTTGGCAGGGACAACTCCTTTGTATATCTCGATGCGGTCGATCATTTCGACCGGAATATCATTGATGTCGATAAAATCGGAATTGTCGTTCATCGGATTCCCGTCAATGAAAAGCCCGATGCGTTTGCCTTCCAGTCCGCGCACCGATATGCGAGAGGTACTGCCCGTTCCACCCGTGGCACGCACGGTGATTCCGGCAGTTTTTGCCAGAATGTCTTGTACATTGTTAACCGTTCCTTGTATCTGGTTCATGCTGATAACGGATATGGGCATGGCCTGCTCCCGTAACTTACGGGCTTCGCTCTTACCCATCACTACCACCTCGTCCAACGATTTTGCTTCGGCTTTCAGGCGGATGATGATTTTTTTCCCTCTCTCTTTACCCACCGTGAGCTTGCGGGTTTGCGTGTGGTAGCCTATAAACCTTACAGTAAGCGTATAAGTGGCTGCGGGAACATCGGAAAGTAAGAACTCGCCATGCCCGTCTGTCACAATGCCCTTTTTCAGCTCTTCGATGAAGATGGTTGCGCCGGGCAGTGGTTCTTCGCCTGCATTGTCGATGACCACGCCTGCAATCCGTCCTCCACCTGTTTGGGCGGACACGCTGATACCTGTGAGCATCAGCGTGAAAAAGAAAAATAATACTTGCTGCTTCATTGTTTCTTGTTATGAATATTAAAGAGCAGAATCGGGTGCTTCGGGCAAATCTCCGGGATTCGGACTCGGTTTAGCCGATCCGGCCTCGCTTTCACGTATCACCACATGCTGTACGTTTTTTGCCTGATTGCGCATTTCGAGTTTGGGAAAAAACTGAATGCGTGGTGTTTTGAGAGTTTCGGCGGTAACGGCTTTTTCCGTTTCCACGCGTTTCCCGTTGGATACAACCTTAAATGACCCGAGGTTGGCCAGGTCAACGGTTCTGCCGCTGAGCATCTCTTCACGTACGATTTTCGCCAAGGCGGTGATGGCTGACCGCACGTCGGCACGGCTCAGGGCTGTGGCATTGACAATCCGATCCTCTAGCTGCTTGGTGGTAATCTTGTCTTGTGCAATGGGAGAGGCGTAATACATGGTTTTGCCCTTGTGTTTACCGATGCGCATCTCTTCTTTTTTTACGTTGTATAGTAACATGACTTTTGATGTTTTTGATGGTTATACTTTGAATAATTTTGCTGTTCTACTTAAACAGCTTCAGTAAACGGCTTTGATCGCTCCATTGGAACGTCTTTCACCGTTTAACTTAAACGATTCCGATTGCTTAAGTCCGCATTCTCTTTAACTGCTGTCGTATGTCTTCTTCATAATCTTTTCAAATTTTGTTTATGGTTATTAAAATGGTGTGGATCTCAAAAGCAGTATTTAGCCTTTGCCCATACTTCCGAATTGTGCTTATACGGGCCGAACATACCCTCGCTTCCTCCGAACCAGTCGTAGCCTGCCAAGAGGTGGATGTGGTCGTTCAGGGCATAGTCAGCCGTGAAACGGCTGAACCAGCCCTTGTGGTTGAGGTCGAAATAGGTGAAGTCGGAAAGCTGTAAGTTGCTGTCCAGTAACTTCTTCGACACGCAGAGCGTAAGGAGCGAATTATGGCGGGGCTGTGCGACGTAGCTTTCGTACTTGAAAATACTCTCGGAAGAGAACTGAGCCATCACTGTCCATTCATGAGGGGCATACCAGTCGGCCCCCACCAACCAATTGATGGTGTTGAATCCTTTTTGAGGGGTGGAGGCGGCTTGCTGTATGTAGCTGAAATGCTTCCCGAGGTTGAAGGCCGCTTCGCCGCGCAGCACGAACTGTCCCAAGGGCTTTGAGACATCGCCTCCGACGAATCCCATGCGGTAGTATCGGGGCGAAACCGTAAGTTGGGAGCCCGATGGTTTGTACTCGATGACGGGCATCTTGTTCCACGTATGCAGCGCGGCAAGCGAGAAGTCTACCCCCGGCAGGGCGAAAGAGAGCCTGCCCCCGTATTCTACGTTGGAGAGGCGTAGCTCGGGGCGGCTTCCCTCCGCGTCCCAGACAAGGGACCGGGGTGTTTCTTTAGGCAACACGCTCCACGGATTGGCGGCATCGGTGGGCAGCTTGTATCCTTCGAAAGTGGGAACGGCAAGCAGTTCGAGCTTTATCTTGTCGTTGAAGACGAAGAACCGCAGGGCATTGACGGGCATGGGGATGTCGTCGTAGTCTTTCGCCAAGAACTCGGTCATATCCATGGGTGAGACGAGGTCGGTGATACGTACGCCGTCGGCCGCACCCCAGATGACAAGTTGTCGCCCGAGACGAAAGCCCCAGTGCTCCTGCCGATGGTCAAGGTATGCTTCCCGCAGTTCAAAGCCGGTGCGCTCTTTCAGCAAGGCGTTGTAGGTAGCGTTGAACGAGACGAAGAGCGAAGAGCCTGCGAAGTTTTTGCCGACCTCGCCCCTGAGTCGGGTACGGGAAGACATCCAATCGTTCGGCTTTTCGGAGCGGAAGGCGTGGTAGGTGTCGACAAGGCCTTTGAGCTGCCACGACGATTCGCCCGCTCCTTGTCCCCAAACTCCATGCACGGGGCAAAACAGAAAGACCGAGAGGCAAAG
Source organism: Bacteroides sp. (assembly GCA_019412865.1). Classification (GTDB taxonomy): domain Bacteria; phylum Bacteroidota; class Bacteroidia; order Bacteroidales; family Bacteroidaceae; genus Bacteroides. Next base: position 6,330 of record DXOJ01000414.1, read on the forward strand.
CCCCGCGGAAAGACGATTGAACGCTTTCATCAGAACCTGCCTTTCTCTAACGTGGTCACGTTAAACTTGCTCTCCTCCATGGGAATGTTGTACGTCGGATTCTTGATTTCGAGAACCGTCTGATGCTCGGTTTGCACGTTGGTCATGTGCATCTTCCGGGCTACCCAGAAGCCCTCTACCTTGGCAATATCCGACATCTCGAGACGACGGTGCAGCTTGCCCATCTTGTCGTAATATTCCACCCTGACAGGTATCAGACAGTCCTGACGTATCAGGGCCGTTTTCCTGGAGTAAATATCACGCTTGTCCTTAGGCAAGGATTCCAGTTTCCAGCACTTCTGTCCGTCGACGGTTTCTTCGCCCAGGAGCGTGTGCGTATCCTCGTCCACGTTGCGGCTGCCCATGTCGTCGTAGGTAAAGTCGCTACCCATAAAGTAGTCTTGCTTGGCAGACGAACCGCTGATACGGCGCGTTTTCTTTATGGCGGGCAGATAGAGCCATTTGTCATCGTCCTTGTTTAGCTCATCATAATCCCACGTCAAGAAGCCCGTCCCCTTTACATCGCCGGGATATTGGAAGAACATGATGCTCTTGCGGTCTTTCTTTTCTTTGCCCACATCGATGGAGTAGGAAATGAGCTTGCGTTCGCGCACCGCTCCGCGTTTGTTGATTAACGTCATAACCATTTCAGACCGACGGGTATCGCCGTCGGGACGGTCTTTTACCTTTTGGGCAATCTCTCTGCCCGTTTGTGCGCATGTTGTGGCAGCGAACCCCACCACAAGCATGGCTACTACTGCGATTGATCTCTTCATTTGTCCTTTTTCTTTATAATTGATTCTGATTGATTCGATTTATATTCCGGTCTCCTTCTGCCGTGCTACCATGCGGGCAAATTCGCCGTTTCGGGCAAGCAGTTCGTCGGGTGCTCCTTGTTCTGCGACGGTTCCGTCTTTCAGCACCACGATATGATGAGCGTTGGCAACGGTGCGCATACGGTGTGCGATGATGACGACGGTCTTGTTCTTGATCAACTCCGATATACCGGCCTGTATCAACGTTTCGTTCTCTACGTCCAGACTTGCCGTTGCTTCGTCCAAGAGGATGACAGGAGCATCTTTGAGAAGCGCACGGGCAATGGATATGCGTTGGCGTTCGCCTCCCGATAGCGATTCTCCGTTTTCGCCTATCAAGGTGTCGTAACCGTTGGGCAGCCGGGCGATGAACTCATCGCAACGGGCAAGACGTGCTACCGCTTTCACCTCTTCCTCGGTAGCGTCTTTCTTCCCGATTTTGATGTTGTCCATGACGGAAGCGTTGAAAAGCAACACGTCCTGAAAGACTACGGCATAGTTTTTCAAGAGCATTTCGGGATCTATTTTTGAGATGTCCCGTCCGCCAAGTGTGATCTTTCCGCCATGAATATCCCAAAAGCGGGCAGCTAATTTTGCCGAAGTGCTTTTGCCTCCCCCCGAAGGTCCCACAAGTGCCGTTACTTTGCCTTGCTTGGCAGTGAAAGAGACGTTGCGCAGCACCTGCTTGCTTGTCTCGTAAGCAAAATCGACCTTGTCAAAACAGATGTCGTAACCCTCTACCGTGCAATCCTCATCGCCTTGCTGTGCGGGCATGTCGTTCATCTCACGTATGCGGTCGATACGCACATCGAGTAGTATCAGTGTCGCCATATGGTTGAACACGTCCATGATGGGGTTGTAGATGCTGGCTACAACGAGCAGGAAGACCAAGTAAGTGAACATGTCGATGCTGCCCAAACCAAGTAAATAAGCTCCCGCAATGATAACGCTTGCCAAACCAAGTTTCAGGATAGACTGTGCACTGCCCACAAGCCCCGCTCCGAGAAATTCGCCTCGCTGCAGAGTGGCTTCATATATCTCGAGCTGTTTGTCTAAACGGTCGCAATAGGCTGCCTCTCCGTTGTACGATTTAATCTCCTGCGCCGCTTCAAGCCCTTCCTGTATCTGCTCGGTCGTATCACGCCTTACGTGATAGTACTCCTTATTAGCTTTATCCATAAGCCTTTTTCCTAAGAAGATGACCGTTGTCGCTACCGGTACGACCCCAAAGAGAGCAAGGGCCAGTTGCCAGTTGTAGAAGAACATCCCGGTGGCAATCAAGATAATGCTGATGACAGAGGCGAAGAGTTGTGGAACTGTGTGAGAGAAGAGGGTTTCCAACATGTTACAATCCTCCATCATCGTAGCGGTGAGATCCGAAAGATTCTTTTCTCCGAAGAAAGCCAAAGGCAATTTACGCAGCTTCTCGGCAATGCCAATACGACGGTTGGCACTCTCGGTATAGATTTTCGTGTAGGTGCTCTTGTACTGTATCATCGCAATCACAAAGAGTACCGTCATAAAACAGAGAGCCGTCAGCACGTAGTACCAGAGCCCGTGCGTCGTGCTGTTCCCGGCTTGGATAACAGGGTGCAGGTAATCGGTGATGAACAGAAAGATGAAGATTACCGGCAGCATCAGTGCCAGGTTGAGAAAAAGAGAAGCTATAACCCCTTTTATAAAGGTCTTTGCCCCGTCTTCCGATAAGGTGAATCTGTGTTGAAAATATTTACTAATATTCGTAATGTTGTCTCCTGAGGTTTATACCGTCCATGTCACGGTTCGTTGATATTCATTCCACATGCTGTTATAGATGCCGTTTCGGGCTATCAACTCGCTGTGTGTGCCTTCTTCGGCAATCTTGCCTTGTGCTATCACCAGTATCTTGTCGGCATCCTGTACGCTAGTCAGATGATGGGCGATCATCAACACTGTCTTTCCTTTTCTCAGCTCGTGCAGGGCTTTTTGTATCAGGTGTTCGTTTTCGGGGTCGGCAAAAGCTGTTGCTTCGTCCAGGACAACAATCGGCGCATCTTTCAAGATGGCCCGGGCCAAGACAATGCGTTGCTGTTCCCCTCCCGAAAGGAATGTTCCATCTACTCCTATCTTCGTGTTCAATCCGTTGGGTAGCCGGTCGATGATCTCCCGACTTTGGGAAAGGTCTATGGCACGTTGCACGGCTTCATCACTCGCTGCCGGATTACCGTATTTGATGTTCTCCAGCAAAGAGGTCTTGAAGAGTTTTGTATTCTGGAAGACGAAAGCGATGTGGTTCATCAGGTTGTCTTTGGCAATGTTTTTCACATTTATTCCGCCAATCGTCACACTACCTGCTGATACGTCCCAAAAGCGGGGAATGAGTTGGGCAATGGTGGTCTTCCCTCCTCCCGATTGCCCCACAAGGGCAAAAGTCTTCCCTTCGGGGAGGTGGAAGCTGATACCGTCTACGGCATTTTGACCGGCATTGGGATAGGCAAACGAAACGTTCTCGAATGTCACATCGCAAGCGGTGATTTTCTCCGGATTTTCGGCTATTGGGAGTGGTTCGCTACTCGTCAGGTTTTCCACCCGGCTTATGGCTTGATCTGCCAGAAACATATCTTGTTGCAGATACATCACTTTCATCACATTGGTTGCTATCACCGGAGTAATCAGCACATACAGGAACATATCGGTGATGATGGGGGCAATGTTTTCGCTTTTGTTGCCGATAAGCAATATGACTACGGGGACAAGTAGGAAAGCAAAGCTATTGATGGCCACCGTGTAGAGTGACATCGGCTTTTGCCAACCCAGCGTGTATTTGGTAACTAAATCCCGGTAGGCGATGATGCTGTCGTAAAAACGTTTGAAAGAGAATATCGTTTGCTGGAACACTTTCACCACCGAAATACCACGTACGTATTCCACCGCTTCGCTGCTCATATGCTCTTGTGCTCCGAGGTATTCATTTTGGAACGCCTTCTGAGCAGTTGTATTCATCCGTGTCATGATGAAGACAGCCGCCGTGAGGGGGATCAGGCACGCCAGACCAAGTTGCCAGTTGAAGACGAAGATCAATATTATAACCGACAGCGGGGCTATAAAACTCCCCGCCAGGTCGGGCAAGAGATGTGCGACAAACGTGTGGGTTTCAGAAGCATTTTCATCAATAATCTTACGCATCTGTCCGCTGGTATTCCGGTCGAAGAAGCCAAGCGGCATCTGCATGATTTTTCTCATAGCCGTACGTCGCATATTGGTTTCTACCCGGAACGCCGCTAAGTGCAAAAGCATCAGCCCGGCAAAGTAAATGACAAGGCCGGCAACGGCTGTGCCTACCGCCCACCATGCATAGACGTTGATAGGGATTCCTGAGGCAACGCTGCCAGTCAATAGTAGCGAGCGTACGATAAGCCAAATGAAGATGAACGGCATAAGCGAGAGCAGACCGCTTAATCCCGACAGTGTCAGGGCTATGGGCATAAGCACCTTGCGTTTGCCCATGTAAAATTGAAGTTTCTTTAATGTATTCATATTAATTGATTGTTTCATTGGTTTCTATCTCTTTCCCGAATAACCGGAACTTTTGGAATAACACGGGTGTAACGCAGAGGTCGGCCACGAGTGCCGATACGATACCCGCTACGGAGAGCAGACCCATGTGTATAAAAGAGAGGCCTTCGGAAGTCATGTAAATAGCGAAGTTCGCACATATCACGACACTGGTCAGAATGATTGGTGTCCCGATCGTACGGAACGAGCGGAGAATGGCATCCCGATAATTACCTCGACGGTCGAACTCCAAATGCCCGTGGTTGATGAAGTGAATGGTGTCGTCGACAGCCAAACCGAGGATCATCGGCATAATGGTTGCGGTCATCATATCCAACGGGTAGCCCAGCCATCCCATCAGTCCGCCGACCACCAAAGCCGGAGTGATATTGGGTATCAAACCGATAAGCCCGATGCGTACACTGCCAAAGACCAACATCATTAGGATGCCGATAATAAGGAGAGAGATGGCAAATGAAACCATCTGCCCGCGAGCCACGTACTGCATCATCACGGTAAATTGCGGAATACTACCGACTGTAGTGACAGAAGCTTCGGGGAAGAGCCTGGCGGCATTGGCTGCAATATCGTTCAACTCTCGTTCTACCTCGCCGGAGTCAAAACTGCTGATCTCCACCATCAGGCGCAAACGTCGATAGTCGTAATCGATCCAATATTCCGCTTCGCTACCGCCTGCATTCTCGTAAAGGAGCAGCAGTTGTGCCACCTCTTCCGGATTCGTCGGAATACGATAATAAGCCGCATCTCCTTCGTGCAGGGTTTGATTCAGGTCTTTTAGGATATTCAGCACTGTAGTCGTTCGCTTGGTTAGCTTATAGCCTTCGGCCTTTTGTGCCAGAGAGTCTAAGCGTACAAGCATTGCCGGCGATTTTGTCAAGCCGTCTTCGGGCAGGTCTATCATGACGTCGTAGGTGTAGATGGATCCCAGTTCGCTTTCACCTACTTCCAGCAGATTGTTTACATAGGCTATTTTACGTCCCATGGTGCGTTCTATGTCAAAGGCGGTCTCTATCTTGGTGAATTGATAAATGAGTGCTGCGGTAAGCAGCCCTGCAATCCATAGGATCAATGTGCCATGCCGGAGTACGCTTTCTCCCAAACGCCCCAGTTGATGGTCGAGCCACCGTCCGCCGGTTTCCTGCACTTTGGGATGAGGTTTGCCGTTCTTGCCAAAACTCAACAGCACGGGCATCAGTGTAATGGCAATGAAGAAAGCCAGCATCACGCACGAGGAGGTAGCGATACCAATGAACCGCATGGGCTGCATCGGAATAGCGAGAAACGACAGCAGGGCGGCAAAGGTGGTGAGTGCACTGAACAACACAGGCCAGCCCATTTCACCCACGGTCTCTTCTACGGCTCGTCGACGTTCTCCGTGTAGAAGGAATTGCCGTTTGAAATAGGAAAAGATATGTATGTTATAGGCTATCGAGACGGCAAACGCCAACAGCATAGGTATCATCATCATACCGCTGTCTATCGTCATGCCGACATATCCCAACAGTCCATACACAATCACAATTGAGCCTGCCGCCGTGATAAGTGGAACGACAACGCCCCGTAGGGAGCGTGTTATGAGTAACAAAATAAGAATGGAAACGAGTGCGGCAATGCCCATCACACGGGGCATCTCTTTGCCAATCCATTTCATCTTCATGGCGGTAACGTAGGGCAAGCCTGTGCCTTTGGGATGGAGCTTTTGGTATTTGTCTTTAGTGATGATATGCTCCAGCTCATTCCCCGTTAGCACTTCAGGAGAAACGGCATTCTTACCTTTATTCCACACTGAATCTTTAGGAAAGGTACGCAACTTGAGAATAATCCACGAGAGCGTACCATCTTTGGAGACAAGCCGCTCGGCAATATGTGGCTTCATATAGGCTTTGCGACGTATCGTTTCCAGACTTGCCGCATCAGTGGGAATAAGGTCAGGCACTATCTGCTCGATAGTCATTCCTTCTTCATTCCCTACCATAAATTCGATGTCAGTGAGCGAAGTGATTTTGTCGGCGTATGAAATGCTATCCATCATTTCGTTCGTGAGTTCGCGGATGAGCTCTAAGTTCTCTTTCATAAACGAATTGTCGCATTGGGTCAGTACGGCGGCAAAATTGTCATTGCCGAATATATCCTTGAATTCTTTGGTCTTGACAAGCATCGGGTCGTCTTCGAGGAAGTAGTTTTCCCACGAAGCACTCACC
>DXOJ01000414.1:12949-13362 GCA_019412865.1 Bacteroides sp.
CCTTGAAATATCTTAACCCTGTAAATCCTATGGCGAAGACGAGGATAAACAAGCTTAGTACAAGCCATCGTTTTTGTACCATCCATCTGCCCTGACGGGCAAACCAGTCATTGATTCTTTCTATTTTCATATCGTTTGTTATTGGTAAGTTCATTCATTTCAACACATTCAGCAGCGTGACGAGAAATAGCTTTCCACTTTGGGGCTACATATGATAATGGTGACAATGTGCGTGGACACAAGAATGCTCTTTGTGGGCATCATGCACGTGACAACGGCAGGAGTGAGAAGTGTTCATATTCTTTCTTTTTTTTACTTATGTTTTTTATATTACTTAGTCTTGCTAACACAACATCAGCAGGTTGAGTGCCATAACCGCCATGCCTGCTACCAAACCATAGATAGTATGATGG
>DXOJ01000415.1 GCA_019412865.1 Bacteroides sp.
TACTAGTTTCGCAGCCTAAGCCTGCGTCAGAGAAATCTCCCTATTACGACATAGCTGAGAAGTATGGCGTTAAAATAGATTTCCGACCCTTCATTAAGGTTGAAAGTCTTTCGGCGAAAGAATTTCGGCAACAGAAAATTTCGATTCTCGACCACACTGCCGTAATATTCACTTCGCGCCATGCTATTGACCATTTTTTCACTTTGTGTACTGAATTGCGTGTGACAATTCCCGAGACAATGAAGTATTTCTGTGTGACGGAAGCTGTTGCATTGTATATTCAGAAATATGTGCAATATCGTAAGCGTAAGATCTTCTTTGGGGCTACCGGAAAGATTGAAGACCTGATTCCTTCCATCGTGAAGCATAAAACGGAGAAGTATCTCGTTCCGATGTCAGACGTACATAATGACGATGTGAAAAACCTGCTCGACAAGAACGGCATTCAGCATACGGAAGCTGTGATGTATCGCACGGTGAGCAACGACTTTACACCGGACGAGGAGTTTGATTACGATATGTTAGTGTTCTTCAGCCCTGCCGGAGTGACTTCTTTGAAGAAAAACTTCCCGGATTTTAATCAGAAAGAGATTAAGATCGGAACGTTCGGATCTACTACCGCACAGGCTGTACGTGACGCAGGTCTCCGTCTGGATCTTGAGGCTCCTACGGTGCAGGCTCCGTCAATGACTGCCGCACTTGACATGTTTATCAAGGAAAACAATAAATAAACAGAGTGGGTATATATACTTTGTGTAAAGCCGAAAGGCTGAATAGTAAAATATTGATCGGAAAGATGTTTGAAGGCGGTGCTTCTAAATCGTTTTCCATCTTTCCGATACGCGTTGTATATATGCCTGTCGAGCAGGGAGAGGCTCCTGCTTCTATATTAATCAGTGTATCGAAACGCCGTTTTAAACGGGCGGTGAAACGTAACCGGGTGAAACGCCAGATACGTGAAGCCTACCGGAAGAACAAGTCTCTTCTGGTGGACGAACTGCAACGCCGGGAGCAACGGTTAGCCGTTGCCTTTATCTATCTGTCGGACGAGCTTGTTGCTACTGCCGAGCTGGAAGAGAAAATGAAAATAGCGCTTGCACGCATCTCTGAAAAACTATTCTCATGAAACCTCATAACTCCCGGATATCTACCGCATGGGTATTCGTTACGGGAATTTTGAGAAAGGTATTTTCCTTCTTCCTGCTTGTTCCCATCTATTTTTACCGGATTTGTATTTCACCCCTTACTCCTCCCTCTTGTCGGTTCACGCCTACTTGCTCAGCGTATGCGCTCGAAGCAATTAAGAAACACGGTCCTATAAAGGGGCTTTATCTTGCTGTGCGGCGTATTCTGCGATGCCATCCCTGGGGTGGTTCCGGTTATGATCCCGTGCCTTGAAACAACTGAAATGAGAAATAGGAAATGAAAAAGAATGTGACTGATATTTTAGATATCCATACTCATAAACAGGAAGTTGATTCTCTAGGGAAATCTATCATCAATTATCCGTTATTGGCGGACTCTCCATCGTATATGCCTCTGGCAGAGAATGTGGAAGTGACTGTGGGTAGAGGATCTTATTATTCTATCGGTATTCATCCTTGGGAGGTGAGAGAGAGTAATGTCAGTCAGCAATTGAGCTTTCTTCAACAGCAGTTGCAGGGAAAACAGTTTGTAGCTGTAGGAGAGGCGGGGCTGGATAAATTGGCGGAAGCTTCGATGGAGCTTCAGTTAGCGGTGTTTAAGGAACAGGTAAAGTTGTCGGAAAAGCTCGGTTTGCCGTTGATTATCCACTGCGTGAAAGCAATGGAAGAACTGCTGGCCGTGAAAAAAGAATCTCGTCCCCAACAACCTTGGATATGGCATGGCTTTCGTGGAAAACCGGAGCAGGCAGTACAGTTGTTGAAGAAAGGGTTTTATCTTTCTTTTGGAGAATATTATCCCGATGAAACGATGCAGATAGTCCCCGATGAACGCCTGTTTTTGGAAACGGATGACAGTTTGCTTGATATTGAAGATATCCTGTGTCGGGCAGCCAGGGTGCGTGGGGTAGAAGTGGAAGCGTTGCGTGAGGTGATTCGCCGGAATATCCAAAATGTCTTTTTTAAGGCGTAAGAGTTGTATCTTCCGAGAAAGAGTCGTACTTTTGTCGCACATGGAATTGAA
>DXOJ01000416.1 GCA_019412865.1 Bacteroides sp.
CGTCCGGACTGTTTGAAATTTCTATATGACTAGTCGTACCATCCTTTTCTATAACAAACGAGCCATTCAGAACCATTTTTTTATCAACTATAACATCACACATAATATTTTTCAAGAAATTACCCTCTTCATTGTATTTTGCCTTTATTTCTGGATTAAAAACGATCATATCCGGATCAGTTGGTTTGCTTCTTGTATTACAAAAAACATCATCACGATACACTATTAATGGCAAAAGCATTCCATCATTATCGGTTTTTATAATAATCTTATCACATATAGTAACATCAATTGGAGTTGTTCTATCAGCAATGGCCGGTTCCCATTTAGGAGATTTTTTTAATAAATCCTCTATCGCACATTTTACAATATCATTCTTACACTGTAATATAGATATATTATTTACCTTTCCTTTTTTAGTTATTGTATACTGAAAAAGTAATGTATCTGAATAACATTTCAGTGTTGATGGTATTTGAATATTGTTGTGTATCCATTGAACAAACTTGTCCCTGCTATTAAAAGGACTCGTAGGAATATTCGATAAACGCGGTGGAATATGCATAGTTACTTGTTGTATTTGTTCCCGTTTATCTTCAGGAATATATTGATGAAAATCAATTAGCATATATTTATATATATCTTTAGGTTGACTTCCATTATATCGACATCGAGGAGCTTTACTTATGACATCCATAATTTCTTTCTCAAAAGCAGGATTTAATGTATTCAGTATGCTTGTTATGAAAACTTTTCCATCCCAAGATGCACTAATACAAACTTGTTCAATGCCAGCTATTCCATATTTGTACGCTTCTTGAGGAAATTGAATATTACTTAAAATCCATGATGGCATCTCGTCAAGAGTCATTAAAGATTCTTTGGTACTTCCTGCATTTATCTGAGCAGAAGTATATACATTAAAAAATACAGCAATGAAAAGGCTAATAATTTTATTCATAATATTGTTCTTTCTATAAGATGTTTTGTTTATTGCACAATGTAAAGATAGTGATAAAATAAAAAAACGTATACATAGAAAAATACACTAACGTGGTAAAATTATACATATTTCATCGACCAAAGCCTTTTTTTCGAAGCTACTTTTTCCTCAAATATTCATAACCGAAGCGACAGTACAGACACTTTCGCTTATCACAGTACTCTTTTTGCAACTGTATCAATGCCTGACTATCCGCCGCACTGACAACCGGAAGCCCGGCATCGCTCCACGAGCGGATAATATGATTACTCTCCGCCTTCAATTCTTCCAGAAAACGTCCGGCACGTTCACACATTCGTTCATCTGCCTTATGCAGACCGTATGTATAAAGAAAAGGAACCACTGTATTAATGATAATCAAATCCTTGGAACGCTCTCCCATCGTCTTCTCCTTTTGTGAAGACGGTCGCCCGAATAAATAATGATTTTCCCAATAGGGAGACGTACGGGCATCCAGTAAGTTTCTCACATCCACCAGAGTTTCCGCTTCCAACAAACGTGAAAACAACTTATCCCCTTTCTGATAGAGATAAGCTAATTGCGCCAAGCGAATATGCGGAAAGTTTTCCGGACGAAGCCGTAGAAAACGCCATAACGTAGCGTCCATCCCCTGCCTGATTTCAAACTTCCGCTGCAAATAACGGAACTCCTTACAAAGACGGAGACTATACTCGTCTTCCTGTTCCTTTTTCAGAAACGTTTCTTCCAACAATCCCGCCAAACCATAGAAAAAAGCCTCTATCTGAAACAAATCATTCCGGTGCTTATCCATCGCACGAAACGGCAACAGTCCCGCCCACGTTTCAAAAGCATCTCCGTTCAAGCCAAAACCGAAATTACGGGCAAGGGTGATAAAGAATGCATCTTCCCAATTACTGTTACAATGTTTGAGACGCTGTGTGATTAATTGCGCTTTCTGCTCCAAACGTTCCGTTTGCAAAGCGGTCAGCCAAGAATGAATGGTAAGTTTGGGAAGAGAGGCAAGGATGGGATGGCAAGCCGGATACTGATCGGCTACACAAAGTTCGTGGTAATGTAATTGCACATTGTCCGGACAGGTAAGTAATAGTTGCGGTATCTGTTCACCGTTGGTACGGGTTATTTCCGTATCTGCTTCACTCACTACATGGAGAATCACAGAGTCGTATGCTTTGTCAGAATGATGTCCGTGGCGAAACCAGTCGGAAGAATGTGTATGTATTTCTATATTCCCTACCCATAAGGCACCATCAATCTTTAGTTTCGCGTTAAAAAAGTCGGGACCGGCGTTGGGATTTTGCAGACCGGAGTCAATCACTTCTACCGGTAAGCCGTTGGTGGTTTGCAGTACTTTCAGGGGAAATAATTTATGCTTCCACACGTAGTGGAGAAGATGTTCCATGTTAACAAGACGTTAATGTGCGCTGCAAATGTAATAAAAATCTTATCTTTGCGACTATTATTTTGAATATAAGTCAGAAAACAATGAAAATAGCACTGATCGGTTACGGAAAGATGGGCAAAGAGATAGAAAAGGTTGCCCGTAGTCGCGGACATGAAATCGTCTGCATCATTGACATCAATAATCAGGATGACTTCGAATCGGAAGCATTCAAATCGGCCGATGTGGCCATTGAGTTTACCAATCCGATGGTAGCTTACAGCAATTATATGAAAGCATTCAAAGCCGATGTGAAACTGGTATCGGGCAGTACCGGATGGATGGCCGAGCATGGCGAAGAAATCAAAAAGCTCTGCACTGAAGGAGGCAAAACACTGTTCTGGTCGTCCAACTTCAGTCTGGGAGTCAGCATTTTCTCTGCTGTCAACAAGTATCTGGCTAAAATCATGAATCAGTTCCCTGCTTATGATGTCACCATGAGCGAGACACATCATATCCACAAACTGGATGCTCCCAGCGGAACAGCCATTACATTGGCGGAAGGTATTCTGGAAAAGCTGGACCGTAAGGACAAATGGGTGAAAGGCACTTTCCTTGCACCGGACGGAACCATTAGCGGAACCAACGATTGCGCCCCTAATGAACTTCCTATCGCCTCTATCCGCGAAGGAGAAGTGTTCGGCCTTCATACCATTCGCTATGAATCTGATGTAGACAGCATAACTATCACGCATGATGCCAAAAGTCGTGGTGGATTTGTATTGGGAGCCGTACTGGCAGCCGAATATACTGCCACACACGAAGGTTTTTTGGGCATGAGTGATTTATTCCCATTCTTGAACGACTAAGATTTCAGAAGCTAGTTCTAAACAAATATAACATTATGAGACAAGCCACACGCGCACAATGGATCAAATGTGCCATTGCTATTCTACTTTACCTCGTCTTCCTCCTCTGGGTACGGAGTTGGTGGGGATTGATTGTTGTTCCTTTCATTTTCGATATTTATATCACAAAGAAAATACCTTGGTCTTTTTGGAAGAAGTCGAAGAATCCGGCTGTCCGCAGTGTGATGAGTTGGGTGGATGCCATCGTATTTGCGTTGGTTGCCGTCTACTTCGTCAATATCTACATCTTCCAGAATTACCAGATTCCTTCCTCTTCGCTGGAAAAATCATTGCTGGTAGGCGATTTCCTGTATGTAAGCAAGATGAGCTACGGTCCCCGCGTACCGAACACTCCCCTTTCTATGCCGTTGGCACAACATACGCTGCCTGTATTCAATACTAAATCGTATATTGAGTGGCCACAATGGAAATACAAACGGGTACCGGGCTTCGGCAAAGTGAAGCTGAATGACATTGTGGTTTTCAACTTCCCGGCAGGAGATACGGTGGCAGTGAACTACCAACAGACAACGGACTTCTATACGCTGGCTTATGGTGAAGGACAACGCATCTACTCCAAACAGATTGAAATGGATAGCCTGACACGTTCACAGCAACGTGCAATCTATGACCTCTACTATGACGCCGGACGTAAACAGATTCTAAACAATCCGCGTACTTACGGTGAAGTACTGTGGCGTCCGGTAGACCGTCGCGAGAATTATGTGAAACGTTGTGTCGGCTTGCCCGGTGATACATTGCAAATTGTAGACGGACAGGTGATGATTGACGGTAAGGCGATTGAGAACCCCGAAAACCTGCAATTCAACTACTTCGTACAGACTACCGGCCCGTACATTCCGGAAGATATGCTCCGCGAATTAGGCATCAGCAAGGATGACACCATGCTGATAGAAGACTCTGGCTGGGAAGGCGGATTATTGGATATGGGACTGGACAACCGGAATGCGCAAGGCAAACTGAATCCGGTATATCATCTTCCATTGACTAAAAAGATGTATGACACTCTCCTTGGCAATAAAAAGCTAATCAGCAAAATAGTAATGGAACCGGAAGAATACGCCGGACAGATGTATCCGCTGAACCTTTATACCAAATGGAACCGCAACAATTACGGTCCGATCTGGATTCCTGCCAAAGGAGCTACCATTACCCTCACAGAAGACAACCTGCCTATCTATGAGCGTTGCATCGTAGCCTACGAAGGCAACAAGCTGGAAGTGAAACCGGACGGTATCTACATCAACGGTGAAAAGACCAATGAATATACCTTCAAAATGGATTATTACTGGATGATGGGTGACAACCGTCACAACTCTGCCGACTCCCGTTATTGGGGTTTTGTACCCGAAGATCACGTAGTGGGCAAGCCGATTGTCGTATGGCTGTCGCTTGACAAAGACCGTGGATGGTTTGACGGTAAGATTCGCTGGAACCGCCTCTTCAAGTGGGTAGACTGATAAGTGTACGGATAGAATAGAGTGATAAGGTGATAAATATTGATGAACATTCGTAAATTCAAATGGATACTAGCATTTGCCGGAGCAGTAGTCGTAGTGCTTCTGCTCCGGGGATTTGCTTTTACGTCCTGCCTTATCCCTTCCACCGGTATGGAAAACTCCATTTTCCAGGGTGAACGTATCTTAGTGAACAAATGGAGTTACGGATTGCGAGTTCCTTTCATGTCGCTCTTTTCTTATCATCGTTGGTGCGAAAGTCCTGTACGGCAACAAGATATTGTAGTGTTCAATAATCCGGCTGGAATCCGGGAACCTATCATCGACCGCCGGGAAATCTATATCAGCCGTTGCCTCGGAGTTCCGGGAGATACATTATTGGTCGATTCTCTTTTCTCCGTTATTTCTCCAGAGGCACAATTCAATCCGGATAAGAAAAGGCTTTATTCGTACCCCGCGTCAAAAGAAAATCTGATTACCTCACTCATGCATACTCTTTCCATCACCAACGACGGATTGATGGGAAGTAATGACAGTACTCATGTGCGTAGTTTCAGCCGTTACGAATATTATTTGTTGGAACAGGCAATGAATGGGAAAGAGAGTTTTGTCCAACCTTTGTCAAACAGGGAAGATGCCGAACCGAATCCGCTGATTGTTCCCGGAAAAGGGAAATTTATCCGGGTCTATCCCTGGAACATAACCTTACTGCGGAATACCCTCGTGATGCACGAAGGCAAACAGGCAGAAATAAAGAACGACACTCTCTACGTAGACGGCAAACCTACACAACACTGTTATTTCACTAAAGATTACTATTGGATGGGGTCTAACAATACCGTCAACTTTTCCGACTCACGGCTCTTCGGGTTTGTCCCGCAAGACCATATCATCGGGAAAGCCTCCATCATTTGTTTCTCCAAAGAAAAAGAGACAGGCTTGTTTGACGGATACCGATGGAACCGTTTCTTCAGAACGGTGAAATAATCTTCCGGAACATAAAAGAAATAACTCCTTAATAATATCCTTAATTAATATCCTTATTATAGAGCCCCCTAAACGTATTAAAATGAAAGAAATGAAAATAGCTTATTTATCTTCAGCTTATCTCGCTCCCGTCGAATATTACACCAAACTTCTGGCTTATGACAAAGTGTTTGTAGAACAACACGACCATTATATCAAACAAACCTATCGTAACCGGTGCACCATTGCCGGCCCGTCCGGCGAATTAGCCCTTTCTATCCCAACCGTAAAACCCGACACATTGAAGTGTCCGATGAAGGATATCCGCATTTCCGACCACGGCAACTGGAGACATCTGCACTGGAACGCCATCGAATCAGCCTACAACAGTACTCCTTTCTTTGAATATTACAAGGACGACTTCCGTCCCTTCTACGAAAAGAAATACGAGTTTTTAATCGATTTCAACGAAGAACTATGCCGGATGGTCTGTGAATTGATAGATATTCACCCCACTATGGAGCGTACTAGCGAATATAAGATGGAGTTTGCTCCCGGAGAATTCGATTTTCGGGAAGTTATTCATCCCAAAAAAGATTTCCGAGAAGTGGATACAGAGTTTATTCCGCAACCTTACTATCAGGTTTTCGAGCCCAAACTGGGTTTTCTACCTAATTTGAGTATCATAGACTTGTTGTTCAATATGGGACCGGAAAGTCTGTTGACATTAGGTAAACGATAACCTCACTTTTCTATTAGAATGTAAAAAGACTATATAGCATCGCGCTCCAAAAGACGGAGAAAGATATTTACCGCTTCAATCTATCATTATCTATACATCAACTTTCTGATACAAGGAATGTATATGTTCTACGGAAATAGGTACATGCATTAAATGTCAAATTCTCTACAACTAACACGGCTCTTTCATTTAAAAGAAAGAGCCGTGAAGTTTACAGCAATAAGCTTAAGACAGAACCTTCTAAAGCCTACTTGTAACTATAAGATTCATTTTGAAGGTTCACCGGTTTCACCTTTAGCTGAATGACTATAAATCAAAACCTTATGGTGAAAGAGGATGCAAAATACAGAAAGAGCCATCCTTCACCTCCTTCACAAAGATAAAAAGCCGAAGGATAAATGACAAGATAGCACTGTAGAGATGCTTACATCATATAGATTAATGGGTGTATACATCCAATTTGTTGGGTATATAGATCCAATGTATTGGCCATATAGATCTAACGCGTTGGATATATAGATCCTGCGTCTTGGGTATATATATCCAACAACTCAAGTATTAATAACCTAGATACAAAGTATTAATAGCCTATGACTCAAGTATTAATACTTAAAACAACACGATATACAAATGGGTGGAAGTCTTATCAAAAGAAACCCTACAAGATTAAAACATAAAGCTAAATCCTTTATCGTGAAAGTCTTTATATTTTTGAATCTCCAGAGACAGTGATTTTTTCAATTGCACTGCCATGAAATCCAAAAAAGGCTGGCTGGTTTCATCATCTTGTGCTTGTTGTAAAGAAAGGATATAATCTGCCCTATCCTCCTTAAAAATCTTAACGGGAAAAAGATGATAGCAGAATTGAATGTAGTTCATCAATAAACGAGCTGCTCTCCCGTTGCCATCCACCCAAGGATGAATAGTCACTAAATTGAGGTGAGCATTAAAACTTAGTTCGTATTGTTCACGAAATGTTTCCACACTCTTTTGCCGCTCCTGCAGCAGGAAGCAAAGCTCCTCTACTTTAGCAGATACTTTTTGATAACCCATATAAGAACGCCCACCTACACCAGCCGTAACACCACACAAACGAAACTCTCCTCTGGAAGAATCGAAAGAGCCGCCTATTGTATTATGTATCCCCCCTGTTGTCCGCATCAAAGTAGCATTTAACTTCTGCAAGAAAGCAGGAATTATTGCAGTATTACATTGCGCTTCCTCTTTGGCAAACTCGTATGCTTTCTTCAGGTCCTCATTCATCAGATGATATACCAACGGCTTTCCTTTAGCTGTTACACCTTCATCAAAAAGAAGCTGTGCATCCATTTCGGTTAGTGTAGAACCTTCAATGGCTGTAGAATGGGTAATAAGAGAATAGAGGTAGTACTTCTCATAGTTCACCGACTGACTGATACCGAGTTGCTGAAACTCCATATACAGTTCCTCTATTTCCTGCCAAATACCCTTTTCCATCATAGGTTACCTTGATTGTTATTTTTCCCAAAATTACTTATGATACAACACTTTACCAAGCGAAACGACTATTTTCTTACTATTTTTTGCAAACACAGAGAAAATGTAGGTAATAAAAAAACACTAAGTCGATTTGTTACAACCACTTAGCATTTTGCGAATACCCAAACTTGCCGCCATCTCCTTAAAAGAATCTCTAACCAAGCATCAACCTATTTCAATTCAAACAGCACACCTTTCACATCTCTGGATGCATTACCGATGATTGCCTCAAACTCGTACACCATTGAGCAAGATTAATAAAGCTATTTCGCAATTAGTTTCAAACCTTGAAACAAAGTGTTTCAAGCCTTGAAACAATTCTTGAAACTAATCGCTACTGGTGAAGAGATGGTGAAGTTGTTGCCCTTCACCCGTAAACTCCTTATTCATCGAGGAAACAGAGAAAAGATGAAAGGGGAGTTGAAAAGGTGGGAAATAGATATCCAGTGGGAAAAATTATTCGATTCTGTAATGATTCAGTACTATACCCCAATAAGCTATATGATAATCAGC
>DXOJ01000417.1 GCA_019412865.1 Bacteroides sp.
TACACGCTTTCCATTTGATATTGTATTCTTATTTCTCTATGTGCTTATTTCACTACCTCTGAATTTGGCTCCCGGATAAAGTACGGTTCCCCACAACCGGGCATCTTTATTGGCAAAGGCATCTTCCGGCCGACTGTACATGATGTAATTTCCGGATTCATCCTTAACTTTGATTGTGCCGTCGCGGTTGTCTTTGTATTCAAATGCTTCTACCAGATTTAATACTGCGCCGGAATAACAACGTTCCTGATCTTCTGCTAGAGAAGCGGGAATATTCTTTTGTGTGAATCCATGGGTGGCTCCTGGATATGCATAATCTTTGGCCCAGATCACTTCATGATTATTCTCTTTGACACAGACTGCATTATAAAAATTCTGTCCCAGATCATTAGGAACCGTTATGTCCAGGTTATAATAGGCAGAAGCTTGAGTTATCACCTCTTTGGCTGCTTCCAATGCTGTTTCGTAATATGGGGTAGCCATTTCCGCCGGAATACCGACTTCATTTCCTTCTGTGCGTATAGGAGCAACCATCTTATTATTGTAGTTGGCCAATGATCCTGCATAAACGGCAGCACGTGCCTTTAACATCAGGGCAGCCCAACGTGTGGCACGGGCGGCATTGGTGGTGGGCTTTGTAGGCAGGTAATCTGCGATAGTGGCACATTCATTGATGATATAATCGTAGACTTCTGATTCTTTGGAACGGGGAACAGCCAAACCTGAAACATCCATCCCTGCCTCATATTCGTATACGTTATCATTCACAATAGGTACACCGCCTAAACCTCTGCACATACTAAAATATGCCCAGGCGCGTAAGAAGCGAATTTCGCCTTCATATCGCAATTTCTCTGTAGATTCAAGTACGGTTGTAGCTCTTAATCCCGCCAGGAACTGATTTAAATTACGAATATATTTATATGGATAAACTCGCCATTGATTGTCACTGTATTCCTGCATGTTATCACGGCCACCATCAGTCACGCAACCGTCGTCCACTTTAGTAAAGCTGGCGGGAGTGGCAAAACTTTGTCCCCAATTCTCTGTATCTCCATAAAAACCGGCCAATACGGAGTTTATCATTTTAGCATCGCTGAAGATCTGGTCATTTGTCAATATCTGATCGGGATCACGATCTAAAAAATCAGAACAAGATCCTAATATCAAAGTTAAACCCAATAACAGGTATCCTTTTATATATTTCATTGCTTTTAGAATTTAAGTGTTAAACCCAGATTGATAATTCGCATACTCGGGTAAGCTGTTCCGTTACCGGCTGAAACTTCCGGATCGATAGGTACATTGGTGAGTGTAAACAGGTTCTGTCCGGCAAGATATAACCTTAGACTGTTAATTCTGCATTTTTGCAGCCACTCTTTGGGGAAGGTGTAACCAAATTCCAGATTACGCAGTTTTAAATA
Source organism: Bacteroides sp. (assembly GCA_019412865.1). Classification (GTDB taxonomy): domain Bacteria; phylum Bacteroidota; class Bacteroidia; order Bacteroidales; family Bacteroidaceae; genus Bacteroides. Next base: position 1,425 of record DXOJ01000417.1, read on the forward strand.
ACGGACATTGTACTTCCAGAAAGAGCTATCCCAATAATTACTATGGTTATTGGCATTGTTTCCGATTAATAATGTCGGGTATTTGCCAGGAATCATTTCACTGTTTGCATCAAAGATATCAGATAGTCTCCATGTATCTTCCATGTAGTAAGCCGGGTTGTTTCCATTATTGTTAAATGGAATCTTTTGGATTAATGACGGATTCCAGGTAGACATTCCCGCACCGGAGAAATCCAATGCTAAATCGAAGCCTTTCCATGCGAATGCAAGGTTAAAACCGAAGTTCAGAACGGGTGTGGAGTCTTCTTTGTATCCGATGGGGCGTTTGTCCATATCGTTGATTATGCCATCCCCATTTTGGTCGACGTACTTGATATCACCCGGGCGTAATGTCGTATTTCCTTTCTGGTCATTGTCAATCGGCCACGACGCAATCTCTTCCCAACTTTGGAACTGGCCATCTGCCTCGTATGCCCAGTTGACATTCCCGAAACGGTGCCATGTAGAATTACGATATTCATCCCATGAATTACTGAACTTAGGATTATACTGCTCCCAGTTGTAGAAACGGGAATAGGTGAAATTGGCACTGATAGAATAGTGAAAGTCATTGACCTTATCACTCCAACGTGCAAGCAAATCATATCCGGTATGAACATTAGAATTGAGATTTTCCTTGGGACGCTCAAAGCCCACTTCTTCCGGAAGTAATACGTCGTCACGGGAAGCCGGAATACCGGTTTTGATACGTCTGAAGAAATCTACGCTTCCTGATAAACGGTTATTCAGGAAAGCAACATCGAGACCAATGTCCAGAATTTTAGCCTTTGCCCATGAGAGCGTGGTAACAGGCAGGTTTCGCGGGGTAGTACCAATAATATAGGAACCGTCGATTACTCCTCCTCCCTGTTTGTAATCGTAACCTGTCATGTAGTCGAAAGCACTGTAGCCGTCAACGTTGTCATCTCCTACTAATCCATAAGATCCCCGGATTTTTAAATCGCTGAAAATGGAAGCTATTTTAGATTCCTTCCAGAAGTTTTCTTCTGATATTCTCCAGCCTAATGAGGCGGAAGGGAAGAAACCCCAGCGATGATTGGGCGGGAATTTCCATGAACCGTCATAGCGTGCGGAGAAGTCTATCAGATATTTGTTGGCGTAGTTGTAGTTGAAACGTCCCAGCCAGCCTAAACGTGCTTCCGTATTGTTGCCAGTATCTTCGTATTTGTCAATCGTATCATAATAGATCAGATGCAATGAGTTGGAAGCCGGGATGGCATGCAGCCAAGATTTTGGAGTGTCTCTTTTTATTGCTTCGAAACCAATTACTGCATTGATGGAATGTGCTCCGAATGCTTTTTCATAAGCCAGTTGAATGTTTGAAGTCAACTCTTCCACATAAGCATTCGTCCTTTCCCTCCAGGCACTGGCACGTCCACCTACATCTACATATTCGTCCGTTGCTTCGTCATATCTATAGACACGATAGGTATATTCTTGATTGTTAAGTAATTCGCTTGCAAAATAATATCCGAACAAAGCTTTGGCTTTAAGTCCTTTGATAATTTCATACTCTGCGTTCAGGTTTAATTGGGCCATTCGCCAAGTGTCTTCAAAGGTTCCGCTTTTCTCAAAATTCAATAATCCGAAGTTTAAACCATTGTCAGAGCCTACTGATGCCGGATAGTTAGGATTGTCATTGGCAAACGGACGGACAGTCGGTAGATTGCGGTAGGTAGCTGCTGTCGGGTTTGAATAGTCGTCAGTTCCCGGTACACCCGGATTTCTCAGCTGTTTGATACGTCCGTTCATGTTCATACCAATTTTGAATTTATCAGTGACTTGTGCTTCTACATTCATTTGTACGTTGTATCGTTTCATACCGCCATAATTGCGAATGGCAGATTCCTGATTCATGTGTCCGACACTGAAATAATAATTGATCTTGTCCGAACCTCCGGAAACATTGGCATTGACATAATATTGCGGAGAAATCACCCAGATGTAATCATACCAGTTAAATGGCACATAGCCTTTTTCTGTACCTTGACGCCATTTCTCCAGATCTTCTTTACTATATAAACGGGACGTTTTTCCCTGAATTGTTTCAGACTGTATGTAATTCTCTACATACGTTACGGCATCTGCCGGTTCCGGTAAGCGTGATACATGTTGCCAGCCATAATAAGTATTTAACGTCACAGTGCTCTTGGTGTTTTTCTTTCCTTTCTTGGTTGTTACAACAATGACCCCGTTTGCAGCCCGTACACCATAAATGGAAGCAGAGGCATCTTTCAAAATAGAAATGGATTCGATGTCATTAAAATCAATGTTGTTGAACTGACCTTCATCGGACTGCACACCATCAATCACAAATAAAGGTGTTCCCATATTACGGATTTGCAGGGTAGTGGCATTTCCCGGGCGACTGTCTGCAGATCTGTAGTTCAATCCGGCTACCTTTCCGACCAGTGCTCCGGAAGTGTTTACCGCTGAAGATCTGCTTATATCATCAGCTCCTACGGAGGCGATAGCTCCTGTCAGGGTTGCTTTCTTTTGAGCAAGGCCAAAGCCAGTCACTACGACTTCATTTAATAATTTGGTATTTTCTGCCATTATGATTTTGACATTTGTCTTTCCGGAAACTACGGCCAGTTCCTTAGTCTCATATCCGATATAGGATACTTGCAGTTGTGATTGTACCGGAACTTTCTCTAAGGAGAAGTTACCGTCAATATCAGTGATGACCCCATTGGTAGTTCCTTTCACTAACACGTTTGCACCGATTATAGGATTGTCCGTAGTGTCTACTACACGGCTTGTTATGCTCTGTAATTTTGTCTGTTGTGAAGGTAGGTCGTCAGATAATACAATCTGGAAATTAGGCTTAATCAAATAACTGAATGGAGCCTGCGAAGACAGGTCCTTTAAAACCTTTTCTATACTGCTATTCTGTGCTTCGAGAGAGACTGGCTTATTGAGATTAGCCAACTCTTCATTATAGAAGAAACGATATTCACTTACTTTTTCTATTATTGCTGTCCGATTAAACTCGACAACAATAAAAATAGTGTGCTCGACT
>DXOJ01000418.1 GCA_019412865.1 Bacteroides sp.
GACAAAGATAATGCAATTTCGACATATGTGAAATAATTATGAATAACTACTTATTCATATAGTTGATGCATTTTTTGAATAGTTGCTCCAATTTGAATTCTGAACCATTGAGGCTCCAATACTTCTACAAAATCTCCATGTGATAAGATGGCTTGGCAGAAATCATAAGTAGGGCGTAATCTATAAGTAAAAATGGAATAGTTACTGTGTGTGTCACTTTCTTTCTGAGAATGATGCAGCGGGAGAGAACGGAAGTATTTGCATTGATTTCCATATACTTTTATGCTGATTTTTTCTACGTCATATTCTTCATCAACAATAACCCCGAAACTATTATCGAAGTAGACTTTAGGGTTAAAGGTTTGAGGATACTCGAATGATAAGTCTGTTTGTTCCATTTCGAGTATTCGGTCGAGGGAGTAGATCAATACTTTGTCATAATACGGACTTCTTGCTGCCACATACCAACGTTGTTTGAAGGCCTTTATACAATAAGGTTCAATTTGAAATGTGTATGATTTATCCTGCCAATGACCTTGGTACGTTATTTCCAATGTTTTATGATTATCAATAGATTCAATGATTGGTATCAAATACTGTTCTCCTGAAGGATATTCTTCCGGTAGTATTTTATCTCTTAATTTGTGGCTTTCGTTAAGGACTGTATTGACTGCAAATATATTTAACAACCATTTTCTGAGTCCTTCCTTTTTGAGTTCTTCGGTGTTTTCTATATAATAATTGCATCCGTTGTGTCTATCGCATTCTATATTTATGTCGAATAGTTCTTCAATGGCTTTCCGGTGATTGTGAAAAGTTCTATTTGGAATTTCTTCTCCGTTACTCATTTCACACCGCAGCCATTTACGGTTAATTTCATCTAATGTTATTGTTCCAGCCCGATAGATTGTATCTACTAACCAGAGATATCTATTAAAAAGATCTTTTGCCATAAAGAAATTAGTTTATCCATTTTATATCAGTGCTGCAAATATCGTGAAGCGATGTGCCAAAATAAGGCACAATCTAAATTTATTTGTTTTTCCACTCCCGATAAGAAATCAGGAGACCCACCACTTCCGAATAGTTCTGCCGACCGCTCTCTATCTTATTTCCTTTCAGATAAAGATCATATATCCACTCCTGTACAGCTCCCACCACCGGACTGTATTTGGCTGCCCAATACGCTTGATTCTCTTTTGCCAGTTCAATGATTTCTGGTCGGATACGTTTGAAAAGCTGTGTATATTCTTCTTCGGAAAGTAATCTTTGCGCATTTCCCAATACATGTCCCAATATAGAAAAATATCCGGAAAAACGGATTCCCATTGCTTCTGAACGGGTGCAAACCTGATAAGCATAGAAATTAGCTTCCGCTTCGCTGGTGATACCTAATAAATGGGCTAGTTCGTGAGCATAAGTGGCCGGATAATTAACGGGAAGCAAATCTCCGTTGAGTGTAAACTCGCAGAAGAAAGGCCCCATGCTACCCGTTACCCCTACCATCGAAATGAAGGGAGTGAATAACATTGTTTTTACCCTCGGATGCTCGTGTGGAGGGCGATGTACGCCCAGACTATCACTTAACTGATGATAGATTCGCACAGTTTCCTCTCGTATCAAATCTTGATTGATACTATTGACAGGAGTATACGAACGGTTCAGTTGAGTAATATAATCATCTACGAATTCTTGGAAAATCTCGGGAGTATAGGCGGTATACGGGATTTCTGTTCGTTGATAGAAATTTTTCTGCGAGTAGTTCAGTCCCCATGCCAGATAGAACCATACATAAATCCATAATAAGTATTCTCCGTCGCGCAATAAGATTTTCTTCCAAGGCAACTTCTTGCGGAGACGGGCATAAAAGGGATAAACAATCACGCCTGTGATGCTAAGGAAAATAAATAAATCCCCTATGGCAAAAGGAAATAAACCGGAAAAAAACGACAGGACGTAGGAGATAAAGGGATAGATTGTTTGAGAATAGATCGTTGCCAGAGCAGGAATCCATTGCGTTAGCCACACCAGGATTAAGATTGCTCCTAGGGCTAAATATCTTACATTTGGCTTCTTTTTCATCATTTGTCTAATATCAGTCAACAAAAATATGCATTAAATAGACGTCGCGCGAAAAAATACCTCTATATTTGCAAAAAATCTGTTAACAATGGCTTTATTACTTGTGTAATAGGAAAAGTCATTCAACATAAACCGGATAAAAGATGGCTACAAGTAGGAAGAAACACCCCGAGGGTGGTAAGATTTGAATTTAAATTATTAATTTTGCACCCGTTATTTTTAGAATATACACTGTCTCTTATACACATCTC
>DXOJ01000419.1 GCA_019412865.1 Bacteroides sp.
CAGCAGTCGAGCACACTATTTTTATTGTTGTCGAGTTTAATCGGACAGCAATAAATACTAATATACTATATTTGCAGATGTTATCCGAAAATAAAACTACTTGCAACGCCAAAAGAAGTTCTTGAGAGAATTTACTAATATTTTTGAAGAATCAAAAGTTACTAATAATGCCATAAAATACTGATTATTGTGCCAGCAGAACACAAAATACGGCTAAATTTATCTGTTTTAAGCATATTTAGTGCAGAGTATGATTTTTGACAAAAAAAGAGAGTAATTTTGCAGCAGTAAAATAATACTCAATATATGGCAATGATAGGATACTTGTGGAACACTCCACACTATAAGAACTTTGAAGAAGACAAGCAATGGATGTTAGGACATGGCTGTGAACAAGTCATTGAGGAGCAGAATATCCATGAAAAGTTACGTCCTGAATGGCAGAGATTGACACAAACCTTAGCCTGTGGCGATGAACTTGTCATTGGTAAATTCAGCAATGCTGTTAGAGGAGCCAGAGAATTATCTAATCTCCTGGAAATATGCCGTATCAATATGGTTAGAATCATATCTGTCCATGATAGGATTGATTCAGCAGGAGAACTCTTTCCGGACACACGCCATTCAGATATACTCAATATGATGGCTACGCTGCCACAAGAAGCGTTAGCGATGCGTAGGGCAACTACCAGTACGAGTAAACTCAAGAAAAGAATTAGAGTTCATACCCCAACAGCAATACAAAAGTTGGAGCGTAACAAGATGGTGGTAAACATGTATAAAAGTGGCCATACAATAGAAGATATCTGGACTGCTAGCGGATTCAAGAGCAAAAGTTCTATCTTCCGTATATTAAATACGATTGGTGTTGACTTGAATCGTGGTCATACAAAAGGACCAATTAAAAAACGTAAAGATAGAGAAAATGACATCTAAAGAATCTGCCATACTTGCGCAAATGCAAGATCTCGGCTATAGCCAAGGAATAATTGTTACAGCCATGCGTATCTTTAGCCAGTCAAAGGTCGCCCAAGAAGACGCACTACTCTATTTGTATGATGAAAGGCCATCCGAAGAGGAGTTTATCGAATATATAGCAAGCTTGTGTGAGAATAAATAACAATGAAAGTGCGATATGAAATTTGGAATGAGAACTCCTTCACTGAAGAGAAGTATTAGTGCAAGAACTACCGGACGGCTGAACAGAGCCGTTAAGAAAGCAATAATTCCTGGATATGGAAGAAAGGGAATGGGAATATTGCATCCCAAGAAGGCTTTATATAACCAAGTCTATCGAAGGACTACCTTCAGCATCTTCGACTTGGCTAAAGCTGCCTCAGGTAATAAAAAAGGAAGTGCCAATAATAGCGGATGTTGTTTGACGCTCATGTTCTGGGTTATTATAGCAAGTCTGACTTTCTTCATGTATTAAGCACGTGCCCATTAGAAACTATGCACTAAGCCTCGATGAGTGCCACAGGTGTAATTGAGCTAATGACAGAACCTTGAGAACATCGTAACTATATTACAGATTCTGATTGCGACTTGATTGAAATTAGCTTGTTTGTAGAATGATGAAGCAGATAAAAATAAATCCAATGAAATTATAAAACGTATCAATCTAACGACTAAAAATATGTGGCAACAAATAGAATTCAGTTTAAAAGAACATCGTCGTGGTTTTCACCTTATTACAGGTGAAATTATTGGGAAATTGCCAACACTACCCAAGGTAGGACTACTACATCTGTTTATCAAACATACCAGTTGTGCGCTTTCCATCAATGAGAATGCAGATCCCGATGTACGCGTTGACATGGAGGGCATCTTCAATCACCTGATAAAAGAGGGAGAGCCCTATTATCAGCATACGTTGGAAGGTTTGGATGATATGCCTGCTCATGCTAAATGTAGCATCATAGGACCAAGTCTGACCATTCCCATTACAAAAGGCAAATTAAATTCGGGAACGTGGCAAGGTATTTATCTGTGCGAGTTTAGAGATTATGGTGGTCAAAGAAAAATTGTCGCTACCATCTCTGGAGAATAAGTACATCAACTAAAGGTTATTTCGAACTCCCATACGGAGTTTTTTCTTCGGCTACCATGCCAAGAGAAGACTCTTTTCCTGTCTCATAGCCATGTTTCTCCAAAGGAATTGCTTTATTCGCATTTACTACTGTCAATGAAGGATTGATACGTTCCTTCAATTTAGTATTGCGCCTCAAAACAGTCATGTTGTGAATAGCATAGGCCAGTGCCTTCGTGGAGCCAATCAGTACGCAAATCTTCTTGGCACGAGTGATTCCTGTATAAATGAGATTACGTTGCAACATCACATAATGATTCATCAGCACTGGGATTACTACAATGGGATATTCAGAACCCTGACTTTTATGGATAGTTGTAGCATAGGCCAACGTCAGTTCATCCAGTTCACTCACTTCATACTCTACAAGTGTCCCATCAAAGTCAACCATTAAAGTGCGCTCTTCCATATCCACAGCCTGAATATACCCCAAGTCGCCATTAAACACATTCTTGTCGTAGTTGTTGCGTATTTGCATTACACGGTCGCCTTGACGGAATGAATAGCCGCTACGATTCAAACCTACTTTGCTTGGGTTGATAGCCTCTTGAAGAACTATATTAAGATTGGATGCACCAACTACACCACGCTGCATTGGAGTGAGTACCTGTATCTTATTTGTCGGCATATTATAAGCCTTTGGCAAACGATTTCTCACCAACTGTACAATATTTTCAGCCACCTGCTCGGCATCTTCATTCTTAATGAAGAAGAAATCTGCATCCTTGCCATTGCTCAAGTCAGGGAATGCTCCACGATTGATAGCATGGGCACTCATAACGATACGACTTGACTGAGCCTGACGAAATATTCGTGTCAATCGTATAACAGGTATTCTTTGTGAATCAATGATGTCACGCAAAACATTACCAGCACCAACACTGGGTAATTGGTCTATATCTCCCACAAACACCAAACGCATGCCCAATGGTATAGCCTTCATGAGATTATTCATCAAAATTATATCAATCATCGAACATTCATCCACAATCAGTACATCACCTTCCAATGGATTCTCGTCATTACGCTTGTAACCGTCGGCAGGATTGAATTCCAATAAGCGATGGATTGTCTTGGCTTCCATACCTGTCGCTTCACTCATACGCTTGGCAGCTCTACCTGTAGGTGCGGCTAATAAAATTTGCAGTCCTGCGGTCTTCAATGCTACAATAATACCTTGTGTAGTGGTTGTCTTACCAGTACCGGGTCCACCTGTAAGCACCATCACCTTTGAATCAACAGCTTGACGAATAGCCGCAACCTGTACTTCATCATATTCAACGCCGCTCTCTTTCTCTATAGTCTCCAAGTCAAACTTCGGATGCTTCCCATTGTCCGACGCTTCCATCAACGCCAAAAGACGTTTGGCTGTTCCACACTCTGAATGATAAAATGGAGGGAGATAAATAGCTTCCTGTTCCATCTTTAACTTATCTTCCTGAATCATATCGGACATCGCCTGGCGAATAAACTCTTCATCTGCTTCCAACAGTGTAATAGCCGCTTTTATCAACTGCTCTTCTTCGGCATACACATGTCCTTCGTTACTGAGTTGGTTGAGCGTATAAAGCAGTCCACTTCTGCAACGCCGAAGATCATTCTTCTCATATCCCATTTTGGAAGCAATTCCGTCTGCAGTCTTGAACCCGATACCCCAAATGTCATCGGCTAAAGTATAAGGGTTGCCTTTAACCTTATCAATACTTTCCTTACCATATTGCCGGTAAATCTTTGCTGCATAAGCCGTACTTACACCATAGCCCTGCAGGAATAGCATCACATCCTTGATATCTTTCTGCTTCTCCCAACTTTCACGAATCAGTTCCACTCGTTTCTTACCTATGCCGGACACTTCATAAAGCCGCTCAATGTCACTTTCAATCACATCGATGGTTTCCAATCCGAATTTGCCCACAATCAGTTTGGCAAACTTAGGTCCAATACCTTTTACCAAGCCACTTCCCAGATATTTTTCAATACCATAGATGGTGGCAGGCATGACCTCTTCATATGATTGAATAACAAACTGACTGCCATATTTTTTATCTACTTTCCAATCCCCTTCACATAGCAGTACACTACCAACAGGCACATCGAGCAGACTGCCTACAATAGTAACAAGGTCATTGTAACCTTTTACATTGACCTTCATTATCGAATAGCCATTCTCGGCATTCTGATATGTGATGTGTTCTACTACACAGCGGATTTTAATCATAAGAAGGTAGTATCATCTATTTTTCGTACTTAGCCAGATACTCTTCCATAGCTTCGTTTACAATGTCCTTGAGCGATTTGTTCAAGTCCACAGCGAGGTACTTCATGCGTTTATGAATACTCTTGTTGATGATAAAGTTGCAGTGTACAGCCGATTCTTTTTCAACGTTCTTTGGAGAAGACTTTTTCTCTTCTGACTTGACGGAAGTGGTGGATGAAATCAATCCATTCAATCCACCCTTCATGCCGTCTTTTAGTAAATCACCTTTGCCCATAGCATTTTATTTTAATTTCAGCACCTCTTTAGCCAATTCCATATAGTCCTTAGCCCCATTGCTGTTTTTGTTATACTCATATATATTCTGACCCTTTATAGGAGCTTCAGCCAACGAAACATTATCACGAATGATAGTCTTGAAGACTTGGTCACAGAATGAGTCTTTGATTAGTTCTGTAACACTCTTGTTCAAAGTCTTTCTTTGGTCATATTGCGTAATGACAATACCACCAACTTTCAAACCTGGGTTCAAACGTTCCTGCACAATCTGGATTACATTCATAATCTTCGCCATACCACGCATGGCTAAGAACTGAGCTTGCACAGGAATGATAAGGTAATCTGATGCAGTCAGAGCATTCAGTGTAAGCAATCCCAATGAAGGAGGACAGTCAATCAAGATATAATCATATTTGTTCACTTCGGGAACCTTGGCTATCAATCCACGAAGAATCATCTCACGTCCGGGTTCATTGATAAGCTCGGATTCGGCTGCCGACAAATCAAGACACGAAGGTACAAGAGAAATGCCACTACCTGTTTCTATAATAGGTAGAGGGTATTCACCCTTCATTGCTCCATACACGGTCTTTTCTTCTTCGATAGAATAACCGAATGATTCTGTCAAGTTAGCTTGACCATCAAGGTCAATTACCATAACACGTTTTTTCTTCTGTTGAAAAGCAGCTGCCAAGTTGATGGTAGTCGTGGTCTTCCCAACACCTCCCTTATGGTTAAGAATGGCTATAATTTTTGTCATTTGTTCAATTTTCTAAAATAGGTTCTGCAAAGGTAATTCAATTAATTAGTATATCCTAACATTAGTAAAACATAACACTCCTATTTCACGTTATTTAGTATATACTATATGTAGTATGTGTTTATCTTCAACTATTTATGACTATCTCGCAATGAGTAGTAAAAGAGTAAAGACGTATTTCTTTCAATCAGGCGGTAGGAAAACACCAACCGCCTGACCCAAAGAAATCTATCTGTTATCAGATATTACCTCTGAGTAATTCTTCATATTGACGCTGACAGAAAGCCTCATACTCAGCACGATTCTCTCCACGTTCCACCGCCACATCAATTAAATCACCGAAGTCCTCGAAGCTGACATCTTCTGCAATACAGCGAATGCCATCTTCATTCATAAGATAGATTTCATAATAATCTGCACCTTCATTGAGTGTGACCATCACAAATCCTTTAAACAATCTGCCAGAAACATGAAACATCAAGGTTGGCATATCCTTGAAACTGGTAGCGATAAACTCGGAAACACCCCAAGACATAATGGTATCAATAGGTGTTGTTCCCAATAGCTGACTCTTAGTGGTCTGAACCACTTCCATAAAATACTCCTTATCCATAATTGTATATTGTTAAATGAATGGTATTGCTCTTCCGTTCTCCTGGAGGTACTGCAACATGGCTTTTGCCTCTTCGTGTGATGCTCTGTTACGGTCATCATAGTTACGACTGTCATCTGCCATTACTTTGATGCACTCACGAATAGCCTTGTAAAAAGTCTGTTGTAGAGTTGGGTGAAAAGTCTTCACGGATGCAGCAAAAACTTTTGGGTCAAATGAAAAACTATTCAGACCATTCTCAATAGTCTTTGCTAACTGATACTCCTTAGTATCCTCGATGTTCAAATACTTGTCCATATTCAAGTGATTTAGTGAAACAAATCCTTTCCCTACTATCGAACCTTCTTATTGAAGCCGATTGGGGATTTTATGGATGCAGTAAACAGTCATCTGTATAGCTTATAGATTCGGCTTTTCGTGCCGATTACTCTCCATAGGAGGAAGAATCCGCTAAGAAATACCATTCAAGCCGAATCATTAAGCGAGATGACAGAACTTTGCATCCCAAGAAAATCTATCGGCTCGATACGAAGTACGGTCAAAAGTCAAAAGCTATATAAGGTATGAAACCGCTCACACAAACGGTTTATAAGCGGAAATATTGGTCAAACCAACTATATAAAAGCATGATAAAAGGATTCAACCCAATGTCTGGGTGGGCTTAAAATAAGTCTGCAAGAACAAACAGCAGGGTGACTTACTCCGTAATGTACAATGCAAGGTTGTTTCGAGACTTCGAAGCACCTGCACTGGGAATGTCAGGAGCATGTCACTGTTTGTTCCTTTTCATGAGTGATTGACCAAGGGGAAATGACTTAAGAAAACAGATCTACCGATTTGCGGGTGGGACATTAGGGCTTGAGAAACAAGTATAAAACAGGAAATTGCCAGAATGGATTGTAAAAGAGAAAAAGAGAAAAGTCATCCTTGTAACAGTCAAGATTATAAAAGGAAACAGCGTCACATAAGTGTAATCCGGAAAGTGCAGTTCAAATGAAACGCACAGGATTTGGTTCACCTCTTCCTATGCGTTTCGCCCAATTCAATTCAACCTACAACTATTCCTTACATGCTACCACACAATCTTCGACTTCACAAGCCAAGCCACCAAAAGCAGGATATCTTGAGAAATAAGGACGTGCTCCTGTCTCTTCATCTTCTTCCACAGGACTGATACTTACCACCTTGTTTTCACGAAAGTAATCATCTACCATCTTGACTTCATTATCTGTCAAGCCCTCTTTATCTCCGTTTACTACGTACCCAAAACTCCATGTCGGTATGCGTTCAATACTCAGTTCCATATCATTGACAATTAAAAAGATTAATACTAATGGAAGTCGGTCAAAAAAGATTGATGACCGGCATACCACTTTCATTTGCTTTGCGGATGGTGTAGAATGTACCACCTTTCTGCTTACCATTGTAGTAGGCAACCAATCCACTTGAATGAGCCAACATATAGTCATTGCGTCTCAGTAGACAACCATTGCAAAAGTTCTCACGCAATACAATCACTTCATCAGCATTCTGCAAAACGTATTGGTAGCGTTTCTGCTCGTATTCACTGAATCTCTCACTCTGATTACGATATGGCACTACAGCAATTAGCTTGATATCCGAAAATCTTTTTCTCATAGCTATAACCGCAGAAGCAGCCAATAAATCAAAGCCCATTGCCATACCATTAATGAAATTTCTGTAACCACTCTCATAGAGGTCTATGATTGTATTATCTACAGAAATTCTCAGCTCCTGTCGCTTGCTTCCATAGATGCTACGATGTCCCGTGAAGGCAACTGACTGCCTTTTACTCAAAAATAGATGCTCCATACTCATGAAACTTTATATGTTGTTTTACCCAAAAAGAAACCGCCTAAGACGTTGGCTCCAAAATCCTCCAACTTATTGGCAAAGTTTCCAAAACTTATGTCTCTCGTTATCACATCATCAAATACTAAGCAATTCTTATTGACAAAAAAAGGTTCGTCAAAATCCACCACCTGAACCATGGTAATGCTCTTCTCTGTGTTATGCTCATGCACCGCCAAACGGTTACCTTGCACGCTGATATGAGGATAGCCGTTTATGGCTCCCGAAAGTTCGCACACGATGCGAGAAAACTCCTTGTAGCGGATTTCATTCTTTTCCGCACTTGATGCAGGAACGCAACAAAAGACAATCTCAGTAACCTTATCACCAAACTGAGATTTCAACTCGGTAGCCACTCTGACGGCTACTTGTTCAAAGTTTTTGCCATCTTTGAAGTCCCATACCATTTGACGAGCCAACTGCTGTTCAATTCCGATGTTCTTCTTCACACGTACTGGATAGTATTTGAGAAAACAGACCTTCAATTTTCTCAACTGCTTCAAAATACTTTCATCTGATATTGCCATATTCAAAATGAATTAGTTAATGATTCATTTCCCTTTCATTCAGGCTTTTCAACCTGCTGAGGGATATTTTTCTGCCAGCAAAGTGAGTGACGGCAATAAGGCAAAACTGAGATGGGAAATACGCTCTATAGCTTTGCTACAGAGGAAGATTTTCAATCATCAAGCCATGGCGTGTTTTGACGATTGACAAAGGCACTCGATAACTTTGCAGAGAAATACTCCATCGGCCTGGTGAAGAAGTTGATAGCTCTATCAGCTATAAATAGGAAGTCAAGAAAGTAGTAAAAAAGGAAAGCCTAGTATAAAAGCCTATAAAAGGTATTGTTGTGATTAGCAGTCCAAAGTGAAAATATAAAAGTAAACCGCGCCTCGAAGGCAGAAAATCCCGACAGCCGAAGCAATCGGGATTCTCTTTCTGAATATGGATTAGCAAATGGATTAAAAGTCGCTCAAAGAAACATATTCTATCTCATGGATGGCAATCTTCTCGTCCAAATCACTATCTTCAATAAGCTTTTCAGCTTCTTTAAAGTCAAAAACTCTTTTACCTGAGATTTTTTCAAGCTCATCTGCTACTTCATCAAAACTGGAATAATATTCCATACCGTCATCAAAATCATCAACAATGTATCTTGATGTGAGATAGCGTCCATCTTCATCATTGCCTTGGAATAGACCGCATCCGAGTTCTTCAGTAATAAAGAAAATCTGAACATCGAATTTTTCCATCAGCGAGAAGAACAACTTACGGCAGTCACTCCAAGCCGTCTCTGTCATTAACTGGAAAGTAGCCGTGCCATTATCTTCATCAATGTCCACTTCCTCCTGTAACCACTCGATTGTACCTCTGCATGGAATTTTCTCCGTTTCTGGGTCTATTCCTAAAATATCCTTCACTACATAGCCGAGCCAAGAAGAATTAGGCAAAAATGTAGTACCATCTTTCTCGTAACTACGGTCTGTATCAATAACTTGCTTGAACTTGTTGTAGAGTTTATGAACTTCAGTTTTATTCCCTACGATCTGATAATCTGTTGAACACCAATTGGGCATAGCGTTTAAATATTAAGTTATACAATGGAAGGTTTAATTTAAAAGCCTTCGTTTTACGCTGCCTCAAAAGGTTCGCTGTAAAATTTCTCAAACCAAGGGTTCATAGTTGTTATTTGCCCGTAGGTAATACAAATAATGACCATGGTTCATTGGTGGAAATGTAGCGTACATACCTTTGCAGTGAGAAAACAGAGAGGCGTATTAAACTTCATTACAACTAATTTTGCTATGCCTTTGGTATTCAACCGATTCATGAGATGCAATCACAATTAAAAAAGGGGAATTAAATAAATTGAAATACATAAAAGTACAGGGTGGGTAGTAATATTCGTAATAGC
>DXOJ01000042.1:0-2656 GCA_019412865.1 Bacteroides sp.
GGCGTTATGTGAATTACGAAGTGACTAATGATGCTTTTGTAGATCAATATGTAGCTCCTTTGAATGTCCGGGCTTCGGGTTATATCAAGGAGGTTCGTTTTAAGGAACATCAATATGTCCATCAGGGAGATACTCTGCTGGTGCTTGACAATCGTGAATATCAGATTAAGGTAAAAGAAGCGGAAGCTGCATTGTTGGATGCACATGGCTCGCAGGATGTTCTTCATTCGGGTATTGAAACTTCCCATACGAATATTGCCGTACAGGATGCCAACATCGCTGAAGCGAAAGCGAAACTCTGGCAATTGGAACAGGATTATCATCGTTTTGAACGTTTGTTGAATGAAGAATCTGTTCCGGAACAACAGTATGAGCAAGCGAAAGCTGCTTATGAGGCAGCAAAGGCACGTTATCAGGCATTAGTTGCACAGAAACAGGCGGCATTATCACAATATGCGGAGACAAGTAAGAAAACAACCGGTACGGAGGCTGCCATTTTGCGTAAAGAAGCAGACCTGGATTTGGCTAAGCTGAATCTGTCTTATACGGTTCTCACTGCCCCTTATGATGGATATATGGGTAGGCGTACGCTTGAACCCGGTCAATATGTGCAGACCGGACAGACTATTTCTTATTTGGTGCGTAACAAGGACAAGTGGATTACCGCTAATTATAAAGAAACGCAGATTGCTAATATCTATATTGGCCAGCAGGTGCGTATTAAAGTAGACGCAGTGCCCGGGAAGATTTTCCACGGGGAAGTCACTGCAATTTCCGAAGCAACCGGGTCTAAATATTCCTTGGTTCCTACAGATAATTCTGCCGGCAATTTTGTAAAGGTACAGCAGCGAATCCCTGTGCGTATCGACTTGGAAGATGTTTCTCCGGAAGAAATGGCACAATTGAGAGCCGGGATGATGGTGGAAACAGAAGCTTTACGCAAATGATTACCATGAAGGAATTGGAGGCACCTGTTCGTCAATGGGTGCCCGATTGGCTTGGGCTTATCAGCATTTTCATCGTGATTCTTCCGGTCACTATGCTCAATGGCTCGTATACAGGCAGTATGCTGGAAGTGTCGAACACGCTGGGTACTAATTCGGAAGATATTACGATGGGGTATTACGCTGCTTCGGCGGGTATGGCTATCGCATACCCGATTATTCCTAAGGTGTTGGCAGCCTTTTCCGTGAAATCTCTGTTATTGATTGATTTAGTATTGCAATTCTTCTTGAGTTGGGTTTGTGCGCGTACGCAAAACGCAGATATTTTGATTGTCTGTAGTTTTGCTGTCGGTTTCTTGAAAGGGTTTCTTATGTTGTGGTTTATTCGTTATGCCCAGAAGATTTTCAGTCCGAAGAATGTGCGTAGCGAGTTCTATTCTTATTTTTATCCGTTGGTTTACGGTGGGGGACAAGCTTCAATGCTGGTAACGGCTTTACTGGCGTATCATTATAACTGGAAGTATATGTACTACTTTATGATGGTATTGATCTTGATTTCCATTCTGTTTGTTATCATCTGTTTCCGGCATAACCGTCCCATAAAAGCTGTCGCATGGTCTGAACTGCATATCCGTGAGATGTTTGTTATTTCAGCCGGGTTGCTGATGTTGATGTACGTTATCAATTATGGCAAAGTGCTCGATTGGATGGCTTCCGGCAAGATATGTATTTATATTGTAATAGCACCTATGCTGATTGCACTGTTCATCTGGTATCAGAGCCGTTCGGAGAATCCTTATGTAAGTCTGGCTCCTTTATTCCAACCCAAAGCAATTGTGGGCTATTTTTATATGATGCTCGTGATGTTTTTCAGTACATCAACCACTTTGCTGACTAACTATCTGACTGTTATTCTGAAAGTAGATACTACGCATACCTATTCTCTTTATATTTATTTGCTTCCGGGATATGTAGTCGGCGCCTTTATTTGTTTTTGGTGGTTTCGCTGGCAACGGTGGCGTTTCCGTTTTCTGATAGCGGGAGGAATGAGTTGCTTTGTGATTTTCTTTGCCATTTTGTATTTTGGCATTTCTCCGGATAGTACGTATGAGATGCTCTACCTGCCTATCTTCTTTCGTGGTTTGGGTATGTTGACTTTGATTATTGCTTTTGCCCTGTTTGCCGTGGAAGACTTGAATCCGAAATACTTATTGTCGAATGCTTTCTTCCTGATTATTTTCCGTTCCGTGTTGGCACCTATCATGGCGACTTCTTTTTATAGTAATGTACTGTACCGACTGCAACAAAAATATATGTATTCTTTGTCGGAGACTATAACTGCTGCTGATCCATTGTCGTCAGCACGCTATAGCCAGTCGCTGAACAATGCGATGACACAGGGACATCCGTATGATGAGGCTGCGCAGTTGGCAACCAACTCCTTATATAATACGCTACAACAACAAAGCCTGTTGCTGGCACTGAAAGAGATTCTGGGTTATTTGTTGGTTATATCTGTTGTCATAGCTGTGATTTCTCGTTTTATTCCTTTCCATAAAACAATCCGCGTTACGTTTAAGAAAACAGGCGATGATATGGTATAACAAAAAAAGAGTTGCTATCCTTCACTCAATGATAAGTTGAACGGGATAGCAACTCTATTGTTTTAACAATGTATCTTTTATCTTCGATATATTTGTTGTATCAGATAG
>DXOJ01000042.1:2666-5283 GCA_019412865.1 Bacteroides sp.
GTTTACAAGGTTACCCCTGTTTTAAAGATAGCAATTTCGCGATAGCCTTTCTTTTCGTTGTTTACGAATTCACCGCTTGCCACTTTGATGATATAATCAATGAAGCGTTCACAAGTCTTTTCCATCGGTTCGTTTTCTACGATCACACCGGCGTTGAAGTCAATCCATCCCGGTTTGTTTTTAGCCAGGGTTGAATTGGTGGAAATCTTCATGGTCGGAACAAAAGTGCCGAAAGGAGTACCGCGTCCGGTGGTGAAAAGTACCATGTGACATCCACTTGCTGCAAGAGTAGTGGCTGCAACCAGGTCATTGCCCGGAGCAGAAAGCAGGTTGAGTCCTTTTTTCTGTAAACGTTCGCCGTAAGGCATTACGCCGGATACATAACTCTTTCCACATTTCTGGGTACATCCCAGTGCTTTTTCTTCCAGAGTAGAGATACCACCGGCTTTGTTGCCCGGAGAAGGATTTTCACCTACAGGCTCTCCATGTGACAGGAAGTATTCTTTGAAGTCATTAATCAGATGGACAGTCTGTTCAAACAGCTCTTCGTTCTTACAACGGTTCATCAGGATCGTTTCTGCGCCGAACATTTCCGGAACTTCAGTCAATACGCTTGTACCTCCCTGTGCAATCAGGAAATCGGAGAACATGCCCAACAATGGGTTGGCTGTAATGCCGGAGAAACCGTCAGAACCACCGCATTTTAATCCCACACGAAGTTCGGACAAAGGTACATCGGTACGTTCGTCTTTAGAGGCTTTTGCATATAAATCACGCAGGATTTCCATTCCTTCTTCATATTCGTCACCTACCTTTTGGGTAACCATAAATTTGACGCGGTCTTCATCGAACTCGCCCAGGAATTCACGGAATATATCCGGCTGGTTATTCTCACATCCCAAGCCTACTACCAATACAGCACCTGCATTGGGATGGAGCACCATGTCACGAAGAATCTTTTTCGTATTCTCGTGGTCGTCACCAAGTTGCGAGCAACCGTAGTTGTGTGGGAAAGCGACGATGGCGTCCACTCCCTTACCTTCGGTTTCGCGACGCAGTCCCTCGGCCAGTTGTCCGATGATACCGTTTACGCAACCTACAGTCGGGATAATCCATATCTCGTTTCTTACACCTACATCACCGTTTTTGCGACGGTAACCTTTGAAAGTAAGATCTTTATGAGGAATATCTAAAGAAACCTGAATCGGGTTGTACGTGTAGTCCAACAATCCGGCAAGGTTGGTTTTGATGTTCGTTTCGTTCATCCAGTCACCCTGTTTCTTTGCCATTCGTGCATGTCCGATCGGGTAACCGTACTTGATTACATTTTCACCTTCCGCAAAATTCTTTAGTGCGAATTTATGTCCGGCAGGAATATCCTCGTTCAATGTAATCTCAATGCCATCTATAGAAAGATGCTCTCCTGCCGGGAGGTTAACAATGGCAACGGCAACGTTGTCGGCAGGATTAATTTTTAAATACTTTGTTTCCATGTAATGTACTTGTAAAGTTGTACTTTGTTGTTATTTGCTATGGTAATAGTCTATTGTCTCTACTGTTAACAGATCAATGGGCATATAGTTGATACGAGTCACTTCTTTCTTGAAAATAAGATGATCGCATAGAGCTTTGATGCCATTGGCTCCTTGCAGTTCCGGCTGCTGGGCGATGAGGAAGGAGATACTTCCTTCTTTCAGGCAGGTGACATTCCGTTCCAGAAGGTCATAGCCTATCAGATTGAAGTCTTTCTTTCCACGGCTTTGCAGGTACTCGCCAACGATGTAGGCTTTAGAGTTGAAAGTGATTCCGTTCTTAACCATCGGATAAGTGCGGAAGAATTCGTCTAGCATCTCGTTATCTTCGTCGTTGCGTTCGGCATGCAAGTCAAGTTCCAGTATAGTACAAGACGGATGATGTTCTTTCATGTACTGCCTAAAACCGATTTCTCTGTTCTCCTGCTGATTAGATCCTACAATTCCTTCATGTATTTTGCGGAAAATCACAATTTCCTTTTCCTCCCGTGCCAGTAACATCATCATTCGAGCAGCGAAATATCCGCTTTGACGTGAGTTCTGACCAAAGAAGGCGAGGGGAGGAACCTCTTTAATATTGGAGTCTATATATATATAAGGTATATTCAGTGCCTGCAACTGATCGGTGAATCCTTTCGTATATTGCGGAGCGGTAGGAGCTACCATCACTCCGTCCGGCTGCAGGGCCAGGATGGCTTCGCTGGCGTTGACGAATGAATGATAATCGTATGGATCGTAATAGTTGATTTTCACCGAAGTATTGAAATCCGAATAGGTCGCGATAGCTTCATGAATACCGATTTCTACAGCCGTCCAGTATTCGCCTTCCAGATGCTCCGGCAAAAGGCAGATAAACGTATACTTCTTGTTGGAAGCCAGAGCGCTGGCGTACATATTGGGCTGGTAGTCAAGCTGCTTCAGAATTTCTTCTACGCGTTTCTTACTGGCCTCCGATACTCCGCTACGTCCGTGAATAACGCGGTCTACTGTTCCCACTGATACATCTGCTAGACGGGCGATGTCTTTGATTCTGATTCTTTCGGGCAATTTATTCATACGATAACCTTTATTTATATAGGTTTTTG
>DXOJ01000420.1 GCA_019412865.1 Bacteroides sp.
ATATTAGGAGGGGTAACGGGGATGCCGTTTGTTCCATACGTGTAGTTGAGCAGGGCGATGCGGAATCCGTTCTTTTCTAATAAAAGAGGATATTTCTTTTCGCGTTCATCAGCGTTGATATACGTGCCTGCGTGTGGAACCTTTAAAGAGTCTATTAATTGAATGGTTCTCTCCAGTCCGGATTTACCACGATCGAGACTGTGGTTGTTGGCAGTCACTAAAACATTGAAACCTGCATCGTGAATTGCGGTCAGAAATTCGTCCGGCGCGCTGAAAGCAGGATAACCTTTGTAAGGTTTGCCTCCTAATGTCACTTCCAGGTTGGCGATGGAGAGGTCGGCTTTCTTTATTTCTTCTTTGACATACGCAAAGCATGTGGAGTAATCATAGCCGGTTGATGTTCGTGCAGCGTTGATTTGTCCCTGATGTTGCATGAGGTCACCTACGAAAAGGAGGCGTAGGGTGTCGGTGGGGAAGATGCTGTCGGAAAGGCTGTCCGACAGGGTGTCAATGATAGAATCTCTCTTTGCCTGCGACCGGGAGGTGCAGGACAAAGAGAGAAGCAAAATCATCAGAAACAGGGTATGTCTCATTGATAAATAGCTTTCTTACCAGCTAAGAGTGTATTTTTCATTAACGATACAATCGTCATTGGTCCAACACCGCCCGGTACGGGAGTGATGAATGAGCATTTCGGTGCAACTTCCTCAAACTTCACGTCGCCGGTCAGTTTAAAACCTGATTTCTTGGTTGCATCCGGCACACGGGTAGTACCTACGTCAATAACTACCGCGCCTTCTTTCACCATTTCGGCTTTTACAAAGTTCGGTTGTCCCAAGGCAGCGATAATAATATCAGCTTCCTGACATTCTTTTACCAGGTCTCTGCTACGGCTGTGGCATACGGTTACTGTGGCATCGCCCGGATAGGCTTTCTGCATCATCAGGGCAGCCATCGGTTTGCCGACAATATTGCTGCGTCCGAGTACGACGCACTTTTTTCCGGAAGTTTCTATGTTATAACGTTTCAACAATTCGAGGATGCCGTTGGGAGTAGCGGATACGTAACACGGAAGCCCGATGGACATACGGCCTACGTTGATCGGGTGGAAACCGTCTACGTCTTTACGGTAATCAATTGTTTCGATTACTTTCTGTTCGGAGATATGCTTGGGTAAGGGAAGTTGTACGATAAAGCCGTCCACGTCGTTGTCTTCGTTTAGTTCACGTACTTTGGCAAGCAGTTCTTCTTCGGTCACGTCACTTTCATAACGGATGAGGGAAGACTTGAACCCACATACTTCACAGGCTTTTACTTTGGCAGCTACATAAGTCTCGCTACCACCATCGTGTCCTACAAGAATAGCGGCCAGGTGCGGGCGTTTTTCGCCATGAGCCACCATTTCGGCTACTTCGGCTGCAATCTCTTGTTTTACTTGTTCGGAAATTGCTTTTCCGTCTATCAGAGTCATATTTTCAGAGTATTTATTGGTGATGGACAAAAGTAAAATAAATAACTGAACTCTCCAAAGGGATTGGAATTTTTGTCAAGAGATGGGTGGTATAAAAAAAAGAGGGAGCCGAAACTCCCTCTTTTTACTTATCATTAGATTTGGATCTACAGAATGATTACTTTTTCATCTTAGGCATCATCTTACCCATTTTGCTGCTAGTCACCATTTTCATCATTTTGCGTGTCTGGTCGAACTGTTTCAATAGGCGATTCACTTCCTGGATAGTCGTTCCGCTACCTTTGGCGATACGCGTACGGCGTGAACCGTTCAGTATTTCCGGATTGGAACGTTCTGCCGGAGTCATGGAATAGATGATGGCTTCGATGCTCTTGAAAGCATTGTCGTCAATATCAATATCTTTGATTGCTTTTCCTACTCCCGGAATCATGGAAGCGAGGTCTTTCAGATTACCCATTTTCTTGATTTGTGCAATCTGGCTAAGGAAGTCGTTGAAGTCGAATTGGTTTTTGGCTATTTTCTTCTGTAAGCGTTTGGCTTCTTCTTCATCGTATTGTTCCTGTGCGCGTTCCACCAACGAAACGATGTCACCCATACCGAGAATACGGTCGGCCATACGAGCAGGGTGGAACTGATCGATTGCTTCCAGCTTTTCACCTGTACCTACGAATTTAATCGGTTTGTTCACTACCGAACGGATAGAAAGAGCCGCACCACCGCGGGTATCACCATCGAGTTTGGTCAGTACCACACCGTTGAAGTCCAGACGTTCGTTGAATTCTTTAGCTGTGTTTACAGCGTCCTGACCGGTCATGGAGTCTACCACGAACAGAATTTCGTCCGGGTTGATTGCTTTTTTGATAGCGGCGATCTCGTTCATCATCTGCTCGTCTACTGCCAGACGTCCGGCTGTATCGACGATAACGAGGTCGTATCCTTTGGCTTTGGCTTCCTGAATGGCGTGTTGTGCAATTTCTACCGGATTCTTGCTGTCCAGTTCGCAGTACATCGGTACTTCAATCTGTTCTGCCAATACACGCAACTGTTCGATAGCTGCC
>DXOJ01000421.1:0-3841 GCA_019412865.1 Bacteroides sp.
AGCGTCAGATGTGTATAAGAGACAGATTATGTATTATTCAATTAGTATTCCCCAACCGAAACAATCTGCCCAATGTGATTAACACGTACTTTAACAATAGAGTCTAATCCTTTTGAACTACGAAAATCTATCCAAGTGATACCTCTCAAAATAGAACTCGTATCCTTGATCGTTGTTTCCAAATGATGTCTAAAAACATAGTTTTTATGAGTAAATTTCTGTACCCTGAACAAATTTGGGCTTATCAATCCATAATTATCTGCATCAAGTAAATCAATCTCTTTCGGATTAAAGCCAGTCTTTTTATTTGGAAATACAAAATACTCATTTTGCTTCATACTGAAAAGGAATTGCCAGCCCTCACTCGCTTTATAATCCTTATCAATAATCGGTTGACCAAGATTTACCCTTGTTACTGCATCAAAGAAAGTAACTACAACCTCTTCAAGTTCATACTTTAGGTTGCCATTCTCGTCAATTACCATTTGACCGTTCTTATCTATAACGGGCCTACGATAAACTGCTACATGATGATTATTGCCTGTATTAACAAAATCCACAGGAATATTTCTACCATTTCCATCCAATACTGGTTTGCCATCCTTATCCTTTTTCACATGCAATGACTGCGCATTGCTGATTCCCGAAATTGTAACTCGTTTAATGGGTATGCCTTTCTCTTTATTCAACCAAATAGGTTTCTCATCAAGATTGGAGAATGCTTTTTTAGCATCATTCCCATACTCCTTTAATCTGCCTGTTAGCATTTTTCGAACACCTGAATCTATTATCTTATCAACCCTCAAATCTGGAGAAATCTCTTTACGTATAGTATAAATAGTTTCAAATGTTACAGTTTTTACTTTCTCTGGTACCTTCCTTATTTGCTCCTTATCCAGCCAAACGGGCTTTTTATCTAGTGAGTTCCTTCCGGCAAATGCCTTTTTCGGATCATTGTGATGTTCCTGCAAACGTTTTAGCAATGCATCCCTGTAAACAGAGCTACTTACTGTCGCTATTTTCGACACATCAAACGAAGCATTCACCTTCTCTTCTTTTGTCAAATATTGTCTGCAACAACCATAGATTGTTTCCAGATGCAACTGTCCACGTGGGGTTTGTTGCTTCTTTGTATTTACGCCACCTCTTTTCTTCGTTTTATTAATATTGTTCGTAATTACCTTATTTTTCGCTTTTATCGAAATTAGGGTATTTTCCAAATGTTTTTTAGCTTCTGCACGAAACTCATTCAATGGTATAGGTGCTATTGCCCTACCATTTTGAAAATATTTGTTCTTTATTGCATACTCATTTGTGTTGGGATTCAAACTGGCATTTTTGTTATTAAAATACTGAATGAATACCTCCTTTGTAAACGCAACCGTCAAAGCGTCCATCGCATGATGACGATGATCATTCCGTTTCGACCAATCCTTGATTCTGCCTATTTGTTTTCCATCTTTATCTTCAAAATATTCAACCAGTCCTAACGCCTTATATTTTTCCCAATTCAATTCTTTCATCACATCAACCAGTTGCCAATCTTCGCGCAATTTGTCAGTAATTGAGCCACTTGTGGCAACTACACAACGAGAAATTTCATTCAACATAGACAGAGCCTTTTTAGCAATATATTGCGTATTACGAAGGTCACGTTCAATAAAACCACCAGGAATATCCTGCTCTGTCATTTTCAATTTAGTATATTTAGTTTTCGATATTTTCCCTGAGACAAACAATACTTCGATATTATTCAAATAACAATCTAAACTATTATCAGTTCCACTTTCACCAAATTTTTCCTTCACAAAATCGTAAGCTGTCCTATTCCCTTTTTCAATATTTACATTACGTGCTTCAAGTGTCTTATTTGAAAAGCTGTCATCAAAAAGCCGCGCTTGTGGAATAATATGCTCAATATCAAATTCCTTACTAAACAACTTTTCTCTTGGAATATAGGTATTGGAATAAAGAGTCTTATAACCACGTGACTCTAATTCCTTATAAAGTTTGTAACGCAAGATATCCGAGCGGCCTACATTCTTCAAACCGAACTCCTCTTGCAAAAGTTTCTTATGTGCCTCATGTGTCTTTGTAGTTTCAGCTATGGACTTGGTTAACTTCTCCCTCTCTTTGGCATTCTTTTTCAATTCACGTGCCAATTCGACACGGATTTCATCCGGTCTCCCATAAGCCTCAATAATTGCGTTGATTACGTTTACCATCTGATTCAGAATCTTTTCCACCACTGGATTGCGCAAACTATTCCTAGGAAGAACCTCTAGCTTATCTTTCAACACCTTGTTTGCTATTTCTTCTTTGGTTAAAGACGATTTTGAATGCCTATATCCAGCATACTCGCAAGCTACATCATACTGATTGCCTTCTTTCAGATGAGGTAAAATCTTATGAATGGCTTTTGCACTCAGACTGCCATAATCTTCTTGAAAAGTAATATTTGCCAAAATCTTTGCAAACTCCTTCCCAAGACCATAAGAATCCATTATCTTTTGAACTAGGCACCCGTTTCCTGTTGGCGTATTGTCACCTTCAAAAGAATACAATAAATGCCAAAGTTTATAATAAGATTGTTTATCCAACTCTTTATTTGAGTCAAAACTCAAAATGTCGGTATTCCAATTAAGAAGAACAAAAACAGACTTTACCTGCTCAACTATTTTCTCAATGGGTTTCTTGAAGTCAACTGGCTCATGACCAGACATTTCAATCATTTTGCTATATGCTTGAAAAAATAGATATCCCGTCTTATTACCATCAATCGTTTTAAAATTCAAGTCCAATTCTTCTGGATTATCAAATAATAATCTTAAAACATCCAACTTCGTCATTTTATCACGAACAAAAAGCTCTTTGGCAAGCAATTCTTTTTCTTCCTGATACAAATAACGCCTGCCGTTCAACTCCAATTGTTCCGTATCGTCCGGTTCATTTGAACCATTCTGCATTCTTTGTTTATTCTTATTACCAACAGCTGTTACTTCAATATTATTTAGTATTTGCCATATTTTGAATTCTTGGAACAAGGGAGAAGAACGGGGTATCACCCGATTACCTACTGTTCTAATTTTTCTCTTACCATCTATCTTTACTTCTATCTGTCGACTTTCAAACTCACAAAAACTGATTAATCCTTTCTGACTCTTCAACCTGCGCTGATAAAAAATGATAATATCACGGATCTCTTTTTTTAGTTCTCCCGTCAATTCTTTATGAAATTCTGCTTGTTTTTCCCAAAGCACATTAAACTCATCCAAATAATCCTGACGATAAAACACAATATTCCGTAAACTTGCATTGGGATTGTTATCCAAAATATCCATTAGGTATTGACCAACAGTTTGTTTGTTAAAGTACAATTCTTTACTTCTATCACTGATTGTACCTAGATAACCGCTTGAATTATTGATTTGAGTGTTTATTTCTTGTAATATAATAACCAATTGTTCCAATGATAACTTTTCTTTCAAACCACTTACCCTCCATTGCAAATTTTCCTTTTTTGCCTCATCCCTTTTTCGTTTGCTATAAATACCTTCCAACTTATGTTCCTTTTCTATTTGTTCGTTTTTGCTTTCTTCATTATTCCATTCTGTATAGGTTTCTTTCCAAACAAAAGCATTGGCACAAATGGCCCAAACAGCATCACGTTTTTTACCTCTCAACTCTTCTTTCAATGCAGCAGTAAGAATCCCAGGATAATATTCTTTTTGTTTTTCCCAAATCCTGTCAAGTTCATTCTGTAAGTCAGAACGATAAAAATCAGGTAATACCTTTTTCCCTGCAGAAAGAAGTTGCAGACATAATTCACCGGGGGTAAGAT
>DXOJ01000421.1:3851-4367 GCA_019412865.1 Bacteroides sp.
GCTATATCCATACCGTCAATCAACGTGTCCTCTTCTGCTCCTCCCGCCTTCCGACTACTTTTATAACCACGTTTTTTATTAATCATTATCAATACACGCGCAAACTCTTCCAACGAAATTTCCTCTGTTAGCGCTTTTACCCTCAAACGATATGTCTCAAAAGTTGTACGATTACCATTTTCCGAAAGTATTGTATCTTCAGTTATAAACTTACATTCCTTCAGCACCTCTATTAAAGCCTCCCGGCGAAGTTTGTAACGATGCAAATTGCGACGCATACTTCTCTTAAGTGTTCTATCTGCATTGGTTGTAATACTCTTCCCTTTTTCAAAGTTGATCGATTCATCTACTGTCAAAGGATTAACTCTCACACCAAGCTTAACAATTGACGACCTTTCATTCTTGCTTTCCGCCTCGTTCACTAATGCCCACCCAATACTACTTGAGCCTAAATCCAATCCTAAAATCCTTTTCATATTTGACCAGTTTTATTACAATACCCCAAATATATTATTT
>DXOJ01000422.1:0-9174 GCA_019412865.1 Bacteroides sp.
GGGCCAAATAATATCATATCCGATGTGCGGACCGCCAGTTCCTTCACCGGCAGTACCTATGAAGAAGTAAGGATTATCTTCGCTCCATACAAACTTACGGGTATTCTGATAAATAGGATCGTTCACTTTCACATCCCCAAGATAAGGCAGGGCAATGAGACTCGGCACATTGGCATCATCCATTAACAGTTGATTGCCGAAACCGTCCACTTCGAAAGCATAGATTTTGCCATATTTCGGATGATTGTAAACCGCATACTGTTTCAGGGCTGCTTCCACTTCGTTAGACAGTGTAGTACATTCTTTAGCTAAATCAGGTTTCTTGTTGACCGTATTCAGAATTTCGGCAGCTTTGCGCAATGAAGTTACAGCAAAGAAGTTGGACGGAACGAGGAACTGGAAAGTTGTAGCATCATCCGAAGGACGGAAAGCAGAAGCAATCAGTCCGACCGGCTTTACAGGATTACCCCAGCCGTCGTTGGTCATCGTATCGAGTGCACGTTCCGTTTTACGTTGGAAACGATAAGGACCTTTCGGATCTTCTTTTCGTTGCTGTTCCTTAAACGTTTTCAGAACCTTGGCGATGGCTGTAAGCCATTCGTCGGAGAATATACTGGCATCTCCCGTCGTCTTCCAGTAATGATAAGCGAGACGGATAGGATAACAGAGCGAGTCGATTTCCCATTTGCGTTCGTGCAGTTCGGGCTTCATGTCCGTAAGGTCACTCATCCATTCGCCGCCTTCGGAATTCATGTTGAAAGCATTGGCATACGGGTCGATATTGATACACTTGAACTGACGTTTGATAACGCCAGCGAGCATTTTTTTCAGTTCCGCGTCTTTGTTGGCGAGTTGTACGTAAGGCCATACTTGTGCACCCGAATCGCGCAACCACATGGCGTGGATGTCGCCTGTATAAACAAACGTATCATCTTTGCCGTCAAAATGAACAGTAGTATCCAGGGTGTTCGGGAAACAGTTTTCGAACATCCATGCCAAGCGGGCATTCGTCAGCAGTTGCTTGATATGCGCAATCTGTTGTTCCACAGCTTGCGAGACAAACAGACGTTTCGATGCTTCCGGACGGTTCGTCTGATAGTTGTTGATTTTGGTATTATCTTGTTGGATGACAAAATCACTGTTCGTTATAGCCTGCATATTGCTAGCACCAAAGAGTGCTATGGACAAACAAAAGGCTTTAGTTATATTCATGGTAATAGTCTTTTTTTTGTTGATTAGTATTGATTATGAAAGTGTTGCGGAGAAGAAGTGTTAAATCTCTGCAAAGAATTCAATAAGACAGGCATTGTCGAGCAGCCATTTATACTGCTCCTTGTTATGTCCCGACCAATCCCTGCCTAATAATCCGTTTTCATCCCGGTAGTTTTCCCAGGCGTGAAGCGCATTTTCCACCATCGCATTGACATACGCCGGATTCTTGTCAATCTTATACAGAGCTTTCAGTCCTCTGAATAAGATCACATTAAACCAGGCCATGTCTTTATGCACTTTGACAGTCGGGTCTTTCTTGTCGGCTTTTGTGCGGAAAAAAGCATCAGTTCCTGCGGCTGTCTGCTGTGCATCGCGCAAATACTGTTCATCTCCTGTTTCCTCATAGAGCAATACGCCCGCCTGAATCATCTGTCCACTGTTGTAGGCGTATTTCTCTTTGGAAACTTTCCCTTTCAGGTTGATGTTATCCCAGTAAAGATGGTCGGTAGGGTCGCACAGATGCTTTTTCGTCCAGGCATACGTCTCTTTTGCTTTTTCGAGGTATTTGGCATCCTTCGTCAGCCGGTACAACTTGACACCGAGCACAGTAGACGGTGCATTGGAACAAGTATGCTTCGCTTCCTTCTGCTGTTCACACCAAAAGATGCCACCGCCTATCTCATCGCTCCATCCACTGTAGATATATTGATACAATGCAACGGCTTTTTCCAAAGATGCAGGCTTGTGAGTCAGTTGGTAATAATCGCAGTAATCCAGTGCAATCCAGATGTTATCGTCATAATAACGTCCGTGCTGCCCGTACTTGGTGGGGTATGACTGATAACAGGCCGGCAAGCGACTGTTATCCCAATACTGCTCCATTCCCGGTAGAATTCTTTTCTCGAGAATCTTTTTGTACTTCTTGTTTCCGGTCGCTTTGTATAAAGCCACACAACCCGACATCATCCCGGAATACGGCCATAGAAAAGAAGCCTTCAGCGTTCCGTTCTGCTGCGTTCCGCCCGCCAGATAAGTAATTTTTTGGTCGGGATTGACAGGATACGTTTCTGTTAGTAGTCCGTCATTCGTCTGATAGAGATTCAATACATTAGATAGAATCGAGTCGGCAATAGAAAGATAACGGGTATTTCCCGGTGTCTTTCCCACTGCGGAAGTAAGGCAAAATAACATACAGGCTACAAAACATATATTTCTCATAGGAATATCGGGTTGTGTGGTGAAACTTTCAGGTAGATACAAAGATTATTTCTGCTGACGCTGGTCGAACTCCAGTTCCACCTTTACGGGGAAATGGTCTGAAGGAGTGCGCGCCTGATAAGTCTTGATGTCGATTTCTTCCGGGCAATCGTTCGCCTGCTTCTTTTCTCCCTTGCCTACGATGCTGCGGTAAGTATCAGTCAGCACACCATATCTTTTCACTTGGAAAGACGGAGAAACGAATATATGGTCGATACGGCTTTCCGTAAAGCTGTTCGGGTCGAAGTCGTTGAACGTGCCGTTGATAGCATAGCGGAAGCCGGCCTTTTCGTAAGAGTCACACAACACCCCTTTGCTCACAAAAGCATCATAAGATTGGTGGGTCTGGTCGACATTGAAGTCTCCCGTCAGGATGGCCGGAAGCTCTTTGCCTTTGCCAAGTTCTTTCATCTTGTCCTGTACGAGGAATGCACTTTCCACACGTGCCTTCTTGCCGATATGGTCCATGTGCAGGTTGAAGAAAAGGAATTCGAAGCCGGTATCTTTGCATTTGAAGTGTCCCCAACTGCAAATACGCGGCAACACGGCATCCCATCCTTTGCTCGGCACGTCGGGAGTTTCCGACAACCAAAAATCACCTTTCTCTATCACGTCAAACTTGTCTGTGCGATAGAAAATAGCAGAATGTTCACCTTTCTCTTTGCCGTCGTCGCGACCTACACCGATATAATCATAACCGGGTAATGCCTCTTTTATATCTTTCAGTTGATGAATAAAGCACTCCTGCGTGCCGAAAATATCGAAATCGTGGTATTGCACTATTTGGGCAATGACCGGGTAACGTTGTCCCCAACCGTTTCCGTTGATTGAATCGCCACCGTTGGCGTTTCTCAAATTGTAGGAGGCAACGGTGATAGAAGTAGGCTGATAGTTACTTTGACAACCGCAAAAGACGATCGCAACAAGGGCAATTAGTAAAAGGTTTTTCAGTTTCATGTTTTTATAGTTTGTTTGGTAGATAATTCATTGATCTCCAAAAGTACAATATTTTATTCAAACGAAAGAGAGTAAGGTACATCTTTTTCTGTGGTTCCCCGTTGTTTATTGGGTACGGGGCTCATTTGAAATTGAATATTAGCACCTTTAATCAGCTGGTCATGTGTAAGGAAATTACGGGTTTGTGATTTCCCGTTTACTTTCATTTCCTTGATGTAGCGGTTGTCAAGCTGGTTGTTATCTGCCTTGATTGTGATGGTCTTTCCGTTCTCCAAATGTAACTTCGCTGATTTGAAGAGCGGGGTTCCTATGATATATTCATCCGTTCCCGGGCAAACCGGATAGAAACCGAGTGCGGAGAATACATACCAGGCGGAAGTCTGTCCGTTGTCTTCGTCACCGCAATAACCGTCGGGACCGGCGGTATATAGCTTGTTCATAATCTCACGTATCCAGTATTGGGCTTTCCAGGGCTCGCTCGAATAGTTGTAGAGATATACCATGTGCTGAATAGGCTGGTTGCCGTGCGCATATTGCCCCATGTTCATTACTTGCATTTCACGCATTTCGTGAATCATGCCGCGGCTTTCCATTCCCAGTTTACCCGGGATGACAAAGACGGAATCCATCATCGCGTTGAATTCTTTCTTGCCTCCCATCAGGTTGATAAGTCCTTGCGGGTCGTGGAATACGCAGAAGCTCCAGTGCCAGCTATTCCCTTCGCAAAATTCACCGCTCCAGTCCACTGCATCGAAATTCGGATTGAATACGCCTTTGTTGTCTTTGCCAACCATCAGTTTGCGTTCCGGGTGATAGACATTTTTGTAGTTCAGCGCGTGTTTCTTATAAATGTCGATTTCGCTCTCCGGTTTACCGAGTTTCTTGCCTAATGTATAAATTGCCCAGTCGTTGTAAGCATACTCCAATGTACGTGCAACGTTTTGTCCTATGCCGATATTGTTGGCAACATATCCCAGTTGGTTGTAAGACTCGTAACCGAGACGCCCCGAAGCAGTCCCGCGAAGATGTGCATTTGCTCCATGTTTCAATGCTTCCCAAAGTGTTTCGATATCATATCCTCGCAATCCTTTGATGTAAGCGTCGGCCACTACGGAAGCCGAGTTGTTGCCTACCATACAATCCCGATGTCCCGGGCTGGCCCATTCCGGCAGGAAACCGCTTTCCTTGTAAGTATTTACCAGCCCCTCCTGCATCTTTTGATTCATTGACGGATACATCAGGTTGAGGAAAGGGAACAGGCAGCGGAACGTGTCCCAGAATCCGGTGTCGGTAAACATATAACCGGGACGCACTTCGCCGTTGTAGGGGCTGTAATGCATGACTTGTCCCTTAGCATCTATCTCGTAGAAACTGCGTGGAAAAAGCATGGAACGGTATAAACAAGAATAGAAGGTGCGTAAATTATCGATATTATCGTCTTCTATCTCTATTTTACTCATTTCACGGTTCCAGATCTCTCTTCCGTTCGCTACCAGTTGGTCGAAACTGTTTTTGCCAAGCTCTTTGAGATTCAACTCCGCCTGTTCGGGGCTGATAAAGGAGGAAGCAACACGTGCGTGTACGATTTCTCCCTTTTTTGTGGCGAATCCGATCACGGCCCCTGTGTGGTTTCCTTTTGCTTCTGTTTCATTCGGAAGAATGTTGTTTTCGAAAACTGTGGAAACGAATGTGAATGGTTTGTCGAATTGAATCACGAAATAGTTTTTGAAGTTTTCCGGCACACCGCCGCTATTCTTGGTTGAATAGCCGATAATCTTGTTTTCTTCCGGAATCACTTTCACATAAGAACCTTTGTCGAAAGCGTCTACAATCACGTAGGCATTCTTTGTCTCCGGATACGTGAAACGGAACATGACGGCACGCTCCGTAGGAGCAAGCTCGGTTGTTACATCATGGTCGGCGAGGTATACCTTATAATAATAAGGTTTGGCAACTTCCGCTTTGTGAGAGAACCAACTGGCACGTCGGTCTTGATCGAATACCAGTCCGCCTGTGATAGGCATGATGGCAAACTGCCCGTAGTCGTTCATCCAGGGACTGGGCTGATGTGTTTGTTTGAATCCCCGGATTTTGTCGGCATCATACGTGTACGCCCAACCGTCTCCCATTTTACCGGTCTGCGGTGTCCAGAAATTCATTCCCCACGGCAATGCCGTAGCCGGATACGTGTTTCCGGTAGACAGTTCAAACTTGGATTGAGTGCCTACCAGTGTGCTGACATAATCTACCGGATTCTTAACGGCAGAAGATTGCAGGCTGTACAACACGGCACCTCCAAGAAATAGCAAGTGTTTAAATGAAAAATGTGTTTTCATGAACAAATGAATTTATAGATTTGAAAATAATTTCTACGACGAAAATAGGGAGAAAAGGAATGTGCTTCTAGTAATAGAGGGGCTAAATCGCCTCTTGTCGCTGAAATTAACTACTCTGGCACGGAGCTTTACTTATATTCCGGCCAAAAAAAAGCTCGGAATGTTTTTTTGTTTACCTTTGTCATATAGCAAATCTAAGAATAATACACTATGGGAAAACAGTCGGTTTTTATTCTATTATTTTTTCTTAATCTGTTGATACATAACGCTTATGCTTATAATTTGAAGCAAGTTGCAGATAAAGAGTATATGTCTAATAGTTCGATTACATCTCTGTGCCAGGATGAGCGTGGATTGATGTGGATCGGGACCTGCGACGGACTGAATATTTATGATGGACAGGAGATTGAGGAATTTAAGACTCGTGACAAGGAGGATTACTTATCTGGTAATCTGATTGACAATATTGTGTATACGGGTGAAGATATTTACTGGATTCAAACCTACTATGGGTTGAACCGTTTGAACCGGAAAACCAATACAATCACTCACTATAATGAATTTCAGAAACTCTTCTTTATGAATAAGGATAGTCATGGCAATCTGTTCATTATCCAGGATAGTAACTGCATCTATTATTATCATAAAAAAGAAGGAGTCTTCAAGAAAATCAATATCACGGGAATCCCGATTTCCGATATCGTAAACTTCTTTATCGATGGTAACAACCGGATGTGGGTAGTCATGAAAGGATACAACCGCTGTTATGACATACAGCAGGAAGCCGCATCGGGAGATATCACCCTGTTACCCCAGAAAACAAACCTGATTTATCAGACTTCCTTGATTTATTGTTTCAATGACGAGCAATCTCTTTATTACATAGACAAGGAATTTAATTTTTATGCTTTCCATATTCCGACCCAGAAGAATGAATTTATTGCCAATCTGGGTAGGGAAATACAGGAACGTGGCAAAATTTCGTCCATCGTTCATTATCATAACAGCTATTTTGTGGGCTTTTTGATGGATGGTATTCTCCTGTTGGAGAAACAGAAGGAGACAGAGCATTATCAAATTCAGTCGTTACCTATCAACAGCGGTGTATTCTGTCTCAAGAAAGACCGTTTTCAGGATGTTGTCTGGATTGGTACTGACGGGCAGGGCGTTTATCTTTATTCGAACCCGCTTTATTCTATCAAATCAATGGTGCTTAGCAATTACACCGAGAAAATAGAACGCCCCGTGCGTGCCATCTATCTTGATGATGAACGTACTTTCTGGGTGGGAACCAAAGGAAACGGAATTCTTAAAATCTATGATTACGAATTCGATAAAAACATCTCCGACTGCCGGGCAGAGGTGTTGACTACCTCTAATAGTGCTTTGAGTAGTAATGCCGTTTATTGTTTTGCCAAGAGCCACCGGAATTTGCTTTGGATAGGAGATGAAGAAGGATTAACTTATTATTCATATCGGGAAAAACGTATCAAGAGTATACCGATACGGATCGGTAACGAAGATTTTAAATACATCCATGACATTTACGAAACAGCAGATTCCGAACTGTGGCTGGCGAGTGTCGGCATGGGAGTGGTGAAGGCTCGTATTGCCGGAACACCGGACAATCCGGTGATTGTGGATGCGCAACGTTACGTCATCAATGACGGCGAACTGGGATCGAACTATTTCTTTACTATTTATGCAGAGAATGAAGCCAACTTGTTGTTTGGTAATAAAGGATATGGGGTGTTCCGTTATAACGAAACGACGAACGGCCTGGAACCGGTGTCTACTCATAAATACGAAAACATGACCCTGAATAATATTCTCGCCATCAGTAAAGACAGCAGCAATAACTATCTTTTTGGAACGAGCTACGGATTGATAAAATACACTTCGGAAACTTCTTATCAGCTCTTCAATGCCAAGAATGGTTTCCTGAATAATACCATTCATGCAATTCTTAGAAACTCGTCCGACAACTTCTGGTTGAGCACCAATCTCGGATTAATCAATTTCGATACGAAACGGAATGTCTTTCGTTCGTATGGCTTTGGAGATGGTTTAAAAGTGGTAGAGTTTAGTGACGGTGCCGCTTTTCGGGATTCCCGGACTGGTACTCTGTTCTTTGGCGGAATCAATGGAGTCGTAGCTATCCGGGCGGATGGCCGTCCGGAGCAGCTTTATATGCCTCCTGTTTATTTTGATAAGCTATCTATCTTCGGTGAACAATACAATCTGGGCGAATTTCTCACCCGGAAAAAAGAAACTGAAGTCTTGAATTTGCAGTATGACCAGAATTTCTTTTCTGTTTCATTTGCCTCTGTGGATTATCTGAATGGTAATAACTGTACCTATTTTTATAAACTGAAAGGATTGAGTGACCAATGGGTAAACAATGGTTCGGAAAGCGGAGTCTCTTTTACGAATATGGCTCCCGGCGAATATACCTTACTGGTGAAATATTACAATAGTGTTTTTGATAAAGAGAGTGATGTCTATTCCCTGGTCATTCGTATAGGCGATCCGTGGTATGCTTCCTGGTGGGCTTATTTGATTTATGCCTTCTGTCTGCTTTTACTGGCAGCCTTATTGATACGTTCCTTTATCCTGCGCTCCAAACGTAAAAAGCAGGAATTGCTGAACGAGATAGAGAAACGCCATCAAAAGAATGTCTTTGAGTCCAAACTTCGTTTCTTTACCAATATCGCACATGAATTTTGTACTCCGCTGACTTTGATTTATGGTCCTTGCGGACGAATCCTTTCATCGAAAGGACTTAGTAAATTTGTCGTAGACTACGTACAGATGATTCAGACGAATGCGGAGCGTCTCAACAACCTGATTCATGAATTGATCGAATTCCGTCGGATTGAAACGGGAAACAGGGAAGTACGGATTGAGTCATTGAATGTGTCTTCCATTGTGAAAGGAATAGCCAAAACGTTTGTCGAGATGGCTAAATCCAGAAACATCACTTTCTTGAGCAAGATACCCGAGCAGGTGATGTGGAACTCGGACAAAGGATTCCTGAATACGATTATTATTAATCTGATTTCTAATGCCTTTAAATATACTCCCGACGGACAAAGTATCAAGATTGAAGTGGATACGAGCGGGGAAAACATGCTGACGCTTCGTGTAGCGAATGAAGGAAGTACCATCAAGGAAAAGGATTTTCAGTATATTTTTAACCGGTATGCCATTTTGGATAATTTCGAGAATCAGGATGAAAAGAACTTTTCACGGAACGGCCTGGGACTAGCCATCTCTTATAATATGGCAAAGTTGCTGAATGGTACGTTGAAAGTGGAAAATACTCCTGACGGATGGGTGATGTTTACACTGACCTTGCCGATCGTGGAACTGACTACCGGAGTGTCGGAAACCAAGCGGCTCACAGCGGAAT
>DXOJ01000422.1:9184-18185 GCA_019412865.1 Bacteroides sp.
GAATACATCCCTAAGATAGATACTCAATCGATACTGAAACTTCCCCAGTATGAGTTTGATAAGATGCGTCCTACGCTTTTGGTTGTCGATGATGAAATCGAAATGCTATGGTTTATTGGAGAAATCTTCTCGGCTGACTTCAATGTGATAACCTTGCAAGATCCCGAACGGCTGGATCAGGTGATGAATGAGGTTTATCCGAATGTGATTATCTGTGATGTCATGATGCCGGGAATGGGTGGCATTGAACTGACTAGGCGGATCAAATCGGTGAAAGAGACGGCGCATATTCCTATTATTGTGGTTTCCGGACGGCACGAGATGGAACAACAGATGGAGGCTCTTTCTGCCGGTGCGGAAATGTATATCACGAAACCGTTTAGTGCGGAGTACCTTCGTATTTCTGTCTGTCAGGTGATAGAACGGAAAGAGGTGTTGAAAAAATATTTCAGTTCGCCGATCAGTTCTTTTGAAAAGTCGGACGGGAAGTTGACGCATAAAGAGTCGAAGAAGTTCCTTCAGTCGGTTTTGAAGATTATCAATGATAATATAACGAACAAAGATTTGACTCCGCGTTATATCGCCGATCGGCTGGCAATCAGTCCCCGGAGTCTTTATCGGAAGATGGAAGAGATAGGAGAGGATAGCCCGACCGATCTGATTAAGGAATGTCGTTTGCACATAGCGAAAGATTTATTGCTGACCACTAAAAAGACGATTGATGAAATTGTATTCGATTCGGGATTCTCGAACAAAGTTACTTTCTTTAAGGTGTTCCGTGAAAAGTATGAATGTACGCCAAAAGAGTTTCGGATGAAACATTTGGAAGAGGTTCAGCGGTAGCCTGTGGCGGGAATTTTTAGAGAAAAAGAAGAAGTAAATATCCGTGTTAATATAGTAAACATCCGTGCCAAAAGGTAAAAAAGGGCAGTTAATTTTCTTT
This sequence comes from Bacteroides sp., assembly GCA_019412865.1. Classification (GTDB taxonomy): domain Bacteria; phylum Bacteroidota; class Bacteroidia; order Bacteroidales; family Bacteroidaceae; genus Bacteroides. Next base: position 10,128 of record DXOJ01000422.1, read on the forward strand.
TGGTAGAGTTTAGTGATTTTATCTTTGTCTCATCGAAGTTTTAAGTAGATAAACTTGAAAAGTATTAATTTATTAATCTTTAATCTAATGAAAAGGAAACTTAGTTTTTTATTTCTTTCAGCATTGACCATTCCATTTTTTATGGTATCGTGCAGTGATGATAAAGAAGAACAGGAAGTGAAACCGGCAACAGATCTGGTTGTTGATAATAATTCGGTGACACTACTACAAGGAGACGAAATTACGGTGAGTATCACCTCCGGTAATGGCGATTATTATGTGAAGCCATTTGATGAAAACGTGGCGACGGCTACAATCAATGGTAATAAGGTGACTATTAAAGCTACCGAAAATAGCCAGTTGGAAGAAAATAACCGTACGGAAACCACTATATTAATAGTAGATGGACGTAAGAAAGTAGCTAGAGTGCTGGTTCGGGTAGCAAAACTCTGGGATTTGACGGTAGATGCACCGGAAGAGGGCTTCGATCTATTTATCGGTGAAAAGAGACTGGTGAAGATTTTGACGGGTAACGGAGATTATCAAATTTCTATACCGGAAGGTGCTGATAAGTTTTTGGAAGTGGGCGAATTATCCGGACAGGTTATTCCGTTGACTGCCAAGTTTGAGACTGGAGCCGATCCGGTAAATATTACGATAACAGATAAGAAAGGTAAGACAATCACTATTCCTGTGGTAGTGAATATAGTGGATCTGACACTGAAAAGCAATGAAGCCACTTTTGCCGAACCGGATGCCGAATCTCAATATATCTCTATTGAGAGAGGTAATGGCGGATATAGTTTCACTTATCAGGTGGGAGACGGTGAGCCTACTACGGATGCAACGATTGTGGAAGCTACTGAAAAAGAGAACCTGATTACCTTGAAACCCAAAGCTAGAGGTGATGTGAAAGTGATTGTGACAGATCAGAAAGGTTCTGTGGAGGAGATTTCGGTGAAAGTGAATCCATATAACCTTAAACTGGAAAATGAAGCAACTTCTTTAATCATCGGTGGTTATGAGGCATCTACAGAAATAGCTATTACCAGAGGAAACGGTGATTATAAATTGGCACAACTCACAGATGATAATAAAACCTATTTGAAAACCGCTGAATTGATTACGGAAGGCGGGGCTACCAAGTTAAAACTAACAGGAAAGAAGCTCGGGACTACCACACTGGAACTGTCTGATGCGGCAGGTCAGAAATTGACGTTACCAGTTTATGTGAATCCGGTATGTTATCGTTTGGAACATGATGTATGTTTCAAAATTGATATTAAAAAGTATGCAGAGTCACATCCGGAGGTGAAAAGTATGAATCAGCTTACTTTTGAGATTGTTTTCTATCCGACTTATACTCGTGCTATGCAATCGTTTATAGGTTTGGAAAGTGTTTTCCTGTTTCGCGCGGAAAATAAAAATGAGAATCCTCGCTTTGAAATAGCTACTAAAATTAATGGTAAAGATGATCCTCGTTTCCGTAGTCAGCAAACTATTCCTTGTGATAATCCAGAGGGTGGACGTAAAACTCCGGGTAAATGGTATCATGTCGCTATTGTATACGATGGAACGAAATCAAGCACCAAAGAGGCGTATAAAATGTATATCAACGGAGAAAGAGAAACGTTGACTCCTGCCGATAATTCCTATGAGGATTGTGCTCCCAACTCGTCTTTAAATCTGACGGATGTGGGTGGAAATGATAAGGCGTTGTTGATAGGACGTTCCGGAGATTCATATCGGGTAGGATATTGCAAAGTCTACCAGGCACGAATGTGGAAAAGAGCTTTGGACGAAAGTGAAATAAAAACGAATATGTGTAAAATACTTGATGCAGAAAAATATCCTGATTTGATGGGATATTGGGTATTTTCGAAAGGTATTGGAGGCACTACTGTTTTTGAAAACTGGGGAAATGGCGGTAACGGACTGGATGCGCAAGTTTGTCTGCAAAATATAAGCGAAAATAAACCCGCTTGGGGAGCGGAACTTCCTGCGACTTATGATGGTGATAAAAGTCGTTTCGAATCAGTTGAATGTCCTCATTCATACTAAACAAGGAATAGATTAATATGAGAAACAATATGATAACAAAGAAATTAATCAAATTTGCCCTGCTGTTTTTTCTTATCGGACTGACGGCTTGTGACAATAAACTGAATCCGGGATTTGATCCGGATGATTATGAACCGATTGTTCCGCCTGAACCTGTTAGAACAATGGATGCAATGGCGAGTGGCGAGCGGGTAGTACTTTCGGGTGCTTCGTTGACGGATATTGCTCTGAAATGGACGCCTACCGAGAAACACGGAAATACAGTATATCGTTATGAAGTATTGATTGATACGATCGGGGGCGACTTTACCAAACCGGTAGAAACGATCTTTTCTGACAATAACGGTCTGGAATCACAGTTGACTTTGACCCATTATCAGGCAAATACAATAGGTAAACTGGCTAAATTCCGTTGCAATACCAACGGTACACTGCGTTGGAAGGTGCGTGCTTATTGCGGATTGGATCAGGCTCTTAGTAGTCTGGAGGGCTATTTCGTAATTTTTATGATGGATGGCATCGATGATATGCCTTCTGAAAACGAGCCGGTTTATATCACTGGCGTGGGTACGGAAGATGATGGTGATGAAGCGGAAGCACAACAAATGCTCCGTCAGAATGAAGGAATTTACCAGACTTTCACTCAACTGAAAGCCGACCAGCCATTTATATTTATGTCTACTGTAGAAGGTCGCAAATGCTATTATTATGTAGACGACAACGGAGTGTTGCGTGAGCGTAATGATGGTGAAGACTATACAGTTACGGTTCCTCAATCAGGCATCTACCGGATTACCATCAATATGGGTGAACAAACGATCAGTTATGATGAAATAGGAGCTGTATATCTCTTTAATAAGTCTGGCGACTATCGACAAAACTTCAACTATCTGGGATATGGCAAATGGGGTGTGAAGAACTATACTGCCCGTAAACAAACGGAAAGTTGGGCAGGAAGCGGTGAAACCCGTCATAGCTTTAAGATGGAAATCAACGGCACAACCTACCGTTGGGGACATAAGGAGAAAGACAAAGGGCAACCGAATCTGACTACCGACAACAGCTATTATAATTTATATCAACTGGCATTGGGCACAGATCCATGGGATTACAGTTTCCGTTTCTGCGACGAATTACTGCAATGGGGAGAAAAGCAGGGAAATGTCTATTATGCTACGGTGAAAACCGATGTAACCCTCTATTTCAATGCAGAGTTTGGAACGTACACCCACCGTTGGGTAGCTTCGGAAACGAATGAAGATTAAAACTGAATAATAATATGAAGAACTATATAGTATCATTATCAAAAAGAGCTTTGCTGTTAAGCGGTGCACTGGCAATATTTACAGCTTGTGACGACGGCGATCTGGGAGACATCTACAAAGGTAATTCATCCGGCGAGTATGTGTCGGATGTGAATTGGACAGATGCAGCCGACAAAAGTACGGGAACTTATATCAAATATTTCTATGAGAATGCCAGCGGACGGGATACCTTTTGCGGAAGCATTTACTGGGAAAAACCGAATACACCGGAAACCGGAGAACCGGCAAGCACGGGCGGTAGCGGCGGATGGTCGCAGGGACATGCATTGGATATCGTGATCGATGCTTATATCCGTCATGCGAACAATCCCGAATATCAGGCTCATTTGTACGAAAACATCATGAAACCTTTCCTGCCGGCTTTTGATGACTGGAATGAACATTGCGGTTATGGTGGTAAAGACTTCTGGAATAACTTCTATGATGATATGGAATGGATGGCACTGTCTTGTCTGCGGGTCTATGAATTGACTGGCGATCAGGATTACTACAGTGCGTTGATGAAGATGTGGAACCATATCAAAGGTGCGAAGAATGACTATAAAGGGGTAGGAGGAATGGCATGGAAAACGGATGCACCGGCTTCACGTATGTCTTGTTCCAATGGTCCCGGTTGCCTTCTGGCTATGAAATTGTATCAGCTTACCGTTAAGGAGGCTAAAGAAGGCTGGGAAGAGCAGGCTGCTTATTACCTGAACTTCGCCAAAGAGGTATACAACTGGATGACGGCTTATCTGTGTGATATTTCCACCGGACAGGTATATGATAATCTTAGTATTAAAGATGACGGTACACCGGGAGATCCTGATAAAGTAGCCTTGTCTTATAATCAGGGAACATTTATGGCGGCTGCCCTGGAGCTGTACAACGCTACCGGTGAGGATGAATATCTTCGTAATGCGGTTGCTTTCGGCTCTTACCAGGTGAATAAGAAAATGGATTCCAACTATCCGGTATTCAGTGGTGAAGGAAATTCGGGAGATAATCTTTTATTCCGTGGAATATTTGTCCGTTACTTCCTGGATATGGTGAAACAGCCGACTAACAGCCTTTATCCGGAAAAGACCAAGAATAAGTTTATCGCTGCATTGCGCAGCTGTTCTGATGTGCTTTGGACGTTGGCTCATCCCGAAGGCTATTATGTGTGGGAGTACGACTGGGCAAAAGCACCGACCTTTGGTAATCGCGATAACAGGGAAGATCGCCTGACAATCTCCTTGAATGCGGAAGTCCCGGGAGCAACAATGATTGAAATCCGTGCCCGTTATGAAGACTGGGTGCAAGGTAAAGCAACGGAAAAGGCTAACTGGGTCGGACCGGATTTCGGTAAGAAAGCAGAGGAATAAGATTGATTTATTACACATAGAAAATCGAAAAGAAAGATGATACATATAAAAAGAAATATTTGTCTGGTGGCTGTTTCTTGCACTCTTCTTGCAGGTATACCTTTGCAGGGTGTGGCGCAAACGGGAAGAACGGCAAAGGTGCAGGCCACACAAAGCAATAAAATAACAGTGTCGGGTACGGTATTGGACAAGACGACAAATGACCCGTTGATCGGTGTGTCTGTTGTCGTGAAAGGAGTGGCCAATGCAGGTACGATTACGGATATGGATGGTAAGTTTACATTGAAATTGCCTTATGCGGAAGCTCCGTTGGTGTTTTCTTATCTGGGTTACCAGCCGCAGGAAATTGTTCCCGGTGCAAAGAAGGAACTGACTGTCTTACTACAGGAAGATACGAAAGCCTTGCAGGAAGTGGTTGTGGTAGGTTATACCAAACAACGTAAAGAAACGATGATCGGTTCTGTTGCTACCATCACGACAAAAGATCTGACGCAAAGTCCTACTGCCAATATCAACAATGCACTTGCCGGACGTCTGCCGGGTTTGATTGTAAACCAGTATGCGGGTGGTGAACCGGGTGTGGATCAAAGTGAATTGTTTATCCGTGGTAAGGCAACTTACGGTAACCAGAGCGCTATTGTCATTGTCGATGGAATCGAACGTGACATGAGTTACCTCGCACCGGATGAAATTGAAACATTCACTATCCTGAAAGATGCTTCGGCCACTGCCGCTTATGGTATCCGTGGTGCAAATGGTGTAATCGTTATTACTACCAAACGTGGTAAGGCAGCGGAAAAGGCAACCGTGAACCTGAAAGCCTCTATAGGCATTAACCAGCCGATCGGTTTCCCCGAATATTTAGGCTCTGCCGATTATGCAACTTTATATAATGAAGCCAGATTGAACGATGCCAAGATGACGGGCGCAGACATCAGCAGTTTGAACCTTTTCTCTCAACAGGCAATTGACAATTTCCGCCGCGCCAAAGGGGATAACTCCGATGGCTTGGGATATGACTGGGATTATTATGATTTTGCCTTTAAACCAGGCTTGCAGGAAGACGTCAGCCTCTCCATCCGTGGAGGTACGGACAAGGTACGTTATTATGTATTGGCCAATTACTTTTCACAAGGAGGTAACTACAAATATGCGAATGCCGGTGAATATGACTCACAGACTAAATTCACCCGTTACAATTTCCGTTCGAACATCGATATTAACATTAATCGTTATTTGAGCACCCGTCTGGATTTGGGTGCCCGTATTACCGACCGTAATGCACCGGGTACAACAGCCGGTCGCCTGATGACCATCTGTGCTACCCAGCCTCCATATCTGCCCATCCTGGTGGAAGAAAACGCGCATCCGCAGAATGAGGAATACATTCAGCAAAACTCTCGTGGAATGCTTTATGGTGACAATATCTACCGTTACAATCTTCTAGGTGAATTGAGCCGTACCGGTTATCTGAATGAAAAGAACACATATCTGAATGGTAGTTTTGCCATGAACCTGGATATGGGATTCCTGACGAAAGGATTAAAGGCAGAAGTGATGTTCTCTTATGACGCTTCCGAAGGACGCTGGATTAACCGCAAACTAGATACTTACAAAGACGGTTATCGTGAATATCCGAAATATGCCACGTTTATGCCGATTGAAGGCTCGGATGCTTATATGGCCGGCGGACACTATACCGGTGCCTACAAAACGGGTAACAAGTATGATATTGACCAGACTATCGGCAACGGATTCAGTCATAACGCTTCTGACGGACGTACTTATATACAGGCACGTTTGGATTACAACCGTTTGTTTAGCAACCATCACGAAGTGACAGCCATGTTATTGGCAAACCGTGGTAACCGTACTGTTAACAATGAACTGGCTTATCATAGCCAGGGTATCACCGGACGCTTTGCTTATTATTATAATCAGAAGTATCTGATGGAATTTAACTTCGGTTACAATGGCTCCGAGAACTTCGCGCCGGGTAAACGTTACGGATTCTTCCCTGCTGGTTCAATCGGTTGGGTAGTCTCTGAAGAGGAATTTATGAAAAAGGCTTCCTGGATTGACTTCCTGAAAGTAAGAGCCTCCTATGGTTTGGTAGGTAGTGACAATGTCAGCAGCCGTTTCCCATATCTGGCTTTCTACGGTGGTGGCAGTGGTTATGATTTCGGTAATAACTTTGGTACGAATGTAGGCGGTACTTCCGAAGGCAATCTGGCTAATGCGAATCTGACTTGGGAGAAAGCACGTAAACTGAATGTCGGTATCGACTTTACTACCCTGAATCAACGCTTGGCATTGACGATAGATGCATTTTACGAATATCGTTTTGACATTATTACAGATATGAACAGTGATGGTATCATGGGATATCCGGACATTGTAGGTAAAGATGCAGCTTTACAGAATCTGGGTGAGGTAAGCAACCGCGGTGTGGATATCGAATTGAGTTGGAATGATAAGATTGGAAAGGATTTCCGTTATTATATCCGTCCGAACCTGACTTTCTCCCGCAACCGTTTGGAATATAAGGCGGAAGTTGCCCGCAAGAACTCCTGGCGTAAAGAGACAGGTAAACGTTTATACGAAAACTTTGTCTATGTGTTCGATCATTTTGTAGCCGATCAGGAAGAAGCTGATCGCCTGAATAAGATCGGTTATCAACCGTGGGGACAATTAATTCCGGGAGATGTTGTTTATAAGGATTTGGATCGTAACGGAGTGATTGATGATGAAGACCGTACGGTAATGGGAAATCCGCGTAGTCCGGAACTGATGTTCGGTATTCCTTTCGGTTTCCAGTATAAGAACTTTGATTTTAGTGTATTATTGCAAGGTGCGACAAAATCATCTATTCTGTTGAATGGGGCGGCTGTATTTGACTTCCCACAATTTGAACAGGATAAGATCGGACGTGTGAAGAAAATGCATCTGGACCGTTGGACACCGGAAACGGCTGCTACTGCCAAATATCCGGCATTGCATTATGGAACACATGATAACAACAAGAATGGAAACAGCAGTTTGTTTTTGTATGATGCTTCCTACCTGCGTCTTAAGAATGTGGAAATTGGTTACAATGTATCGCCCAAATTATTACGTAAATTCCATGTGCAACAGGCACGTATTTATGTGCAAGGTCTGAATCTGTTGACTTTTGATAAACTGGGTGATGTGGATATTGATCCGGAAACGAAATCCGGAGACGGAGCTTCCTGGTATCCTATTCAAAAGGTATTCAATTTTGGTATTGATATTAGAGCCTGTTTAAAAATGGCTGAAATCTTTTTCTAAAGAAGTTTCCGTATCAG
>DXOJ01000423.1 GCA_019412865.1 Bacteroides sp.
TGTATAAGAGACAGGTTCCTGCGGGGAAAGTCCCCCCAATACCTGCCGTAAAGTGCCGTCGACCAACTGCCCTATTTCAATATGCCGGTAATGAACTATATTCGAATCATTTACAATATATAAGTATTTGCCTAACTGGTCGGTTCCGATAGAGCCCTCTTTCACCAACATGGCATTTTTAGCTTCTCCATAAGGTAAAGTTATGCTTACATATAATCCGCTCTTCAATATCCCTTTCGGGTTATCAAAATTGGCACGAACCATCAGTGTTCCTGTATTCACATCTACATTTGGTGAAAGATAATCGAGCGTAGCCGGATAACTTTCAGTTCCCCCCTTTCCCAGTTGAACCATTATTTTTTTAGGAAGATCAGTCGGTAACTGCTGGGTATCCATAGTCATTGCCAACCATTGATTATCAGCAACATTAAAGTAAGCATACATCTGATTATCCTTATAAATAGTAGCCAATGTGACCGGTTGCAACGAACCGCCTACATAACTTCCTATATCTACAGTCGCCTTACTGATGGTGCCGTCAAACGGTGCACGGACATAACAATATCCCAAGTTTGTACGAGCAGTGCTCAAAGCTGCTTCCGCGTTGCTGACAGCTGCAACACCTTCTTTCACAGAAGATTCAGCCTGAAGTACCTGTATCTGGCTGACCGCATCACTCTTTACAGCCTCTTTCATACGGCTATAATTATTACGAGCATATTCCAATTGTGCCTGGGCAGTTTTCAGTTCTGCTTCTGCTTGCTCCACCTGATCTTTATATAAGGTTGGTTCGATGACAAACAACAGTTGCCCCTGTTTCACCCGTCCACCTGCAACATAAGAGGTAGACTGCAAGGTTCCGTTCACCCTGGCTACAAGATTCACCGTTTTTTCTGTTGTCAGATAACCCGGATAATCTTTCGTCAAAGTAATATCCTCCACTATGGGTTTGGTCACGCTAATTTCCGGAGTTGGCATACCTCCCATCGCTCCTGTACTTTTCTTCTCCTTGCAACCCGTCAATATAGGCAGTGCAAGAAAGATATACATCAGTTTTTTCATATCTGTTAGGTTATATATTTTATAGATTGATTTTTATTCTCTCCATCCACCCCCTAAAGCCTTGTAGAGGGCTATCAGTTGCAAAAGCGAACTTCCTTGTGCCTGTACCAGCTGATTCTCATAAGATAACAGAGAACGTTGTGCATCAAGTACGTTTTGGAAAGGCGAAAGTCCCTGTTTATAAAGTTCCAGTGAAAGTTTCAATGTCTCAATTCCTTGATTGCGTACTTCCCGCAGGGCTACAATCTGTTTGATTGAATTCCGGTAGGAATTCATAGCATTGTCCGTTTCCTGTACGGCAGTTAAAACCGTTTGATTAAACTGGTTGATCGCTTCATCTAGTTGCGCTTTTGCCAGCCGGGTTGCATTCACCAGCTGTCCTCCATTGAAAATAGTCCAGTTCAATGACGGAGCAATTTCATAAGTCATACTTTTACTTTTGGTGAGATCCTTCAGGTCACGGGCGGCATATCCAAATGAACCTTTCAAGAAAACTTTCGGCAACCAATCCGCTTTCGAAGCTCCGAGCAATGCTGCCTGCGCATTTACGCTCAATTCCGCACTTCGTACATCAGGCCGTCGCAGTAATAAATCGACAGGCATTCCCACTCCGATAGGTTCCATATAATCGGGCAATGTGCCACTGGATTCAAGAACAGGACGAATGTCCTGGGGATACATTCCCAATAAGACAGCCAATGTTGTGATATACTGATTGATACCCGCTTCCAGCTGGGGAATGGAGGCTTTTGTGCTATATAATACAGACTTGGCCTGTGCCACATCGAGTTTAGCAACCAGCCCGGTATTATAGCGTACTTCCGTGATTTTCAGGACTTCTTCCTGCGAAGCACTGTTTTTCTTCACCACTTCAAGCTCTTGTTGCAACTCCCTTAGATTGATATAAGCCGAGGCTACTTCTGCAGCTAATGAGACCATGACTCCTGTGTATTCTTCCTTGCTGGCGGCAAAATTCTCTTTCTGCGCTTTTACCCGTTTCCGGATACTGCCGAAAATATCAAGCTCCCAGCTCATGCTTAGCGAAGCATCATAATAATGATCGGTTGTTTGGGGCAGTGAACTTGTATTTCCACTGGTTTCCTGACGGGTCCATCCTGCATTCAATCCGATGGAAGGAAAAAAGTTACTGCGTTCTATCCAAAGATTGGCACGAGCGGCAGCTATACGGTTGATTGCCATGGCAACGGAGTAATTACGATCTACTGCCAGAGCTATCAAAGAGTCCAGTTTGGTGTCTTGGAATGACTTCCACCAATGGTCATCCACCGGAAGTATCTGTTGAAACACTTCCCCGCTCTCTTCCCAATCTTGAGGAAGCGGAGCTTTCAAATAACGGTTTGCGGTCTGTCCAACCGCGGTCACAGTTGAAAGAAACATAAGGAGCGATGTGCCCCACACTCGTATATTCATATCAGTTCAGGTTTTTATGAAATGAAAAGATAACAACTAAAGGGTAAGTTTGTTTATCGATTCTTTTTTATACGAGCACTTGTTAAAACAAAAAAAGCCCTGCATTGCTGCAGGGCTTATTATATATCAAAAAAGTAACTTTACTTACTTCACTGCTCTTCTTATTCAGCAGTTTTTCTTCTGATAGCTCTTTTGGTAGTAGCTACCGGAGCTTCTTCCACCTTGTGTTCGATTTGTACGCCAGCCAATTCCGGGTCAATCATAATACGTCCGCAATATTCACAAACGATTACTTTCTTACGAGAACGGATATCCAGTTGTCTCTGGGGCGGAATCTTGTTAAAGCAACCACCACAAGCGTCACGCTGTACGTATACAATACCCAATCCGTTGCGAGAGTTCTTACGGATACGTTTGAAAGACTGCAATAGACGTGGTTCAATCTTAGTTTCCAAATCTTTAGCTTTGTCTCTCAATTTCTCTTCTTCCTGTTTGGTTTCAGAGATAATTTCGTCCAGTTCGCTCTTCTTCTGCTC
>DXOJ01000424.1 GCA_019412865.1 Bacteroides sp.
ACGTCGGAAAGTGACTTCCTCCAATTGACGAGAAGCGCACGAACTCAAAATCGTAAAAATTCCCTTATAATATTCGATCAATTCCGTCATAGTCTCCACTGCTTCACGCTCCTCCGTTTCCGAAAGCTTCTGCGTATTCAACCGCCCTACAATCTGTTTGATTTTATTCGGATAATAGATCGTCTCATGTTTAATCGTCGACAGACAGTTGTCAAGTACCATATTCTGAACATGCAACATGCTATCTTCCCAGGAAGCCCGACGTGTTTCTTCATGTGCCGACTCAATATCCCGGTATTTTGTAGCCAGCTTCACCACTGCGTTAAACACGACAATAGCCACATAACGAGCTACCAGTTCAAAAAGCAGTCGATCCGTCTCCTGTTCCGTTCCTTCTCTGCGCTCCAGATAAAGCACACCGACACATTGATGCTCGCCCCCTGCTTCCACCATCAGCGGAATTGCCTGAAGATGCTGTTCAGAAAGATATTCTCCGGCACTAAAACACTGCTCTACCATCTTTGGCATTTCCTGTCCGGGGCGAGAAGCATATTCCAGCCGATGTGTCGTTTCATTATAAACAGCAATTCCCATCCGGTCAATCGTCAGTAATTCATTTACCGAACCGAATGCTTCATCCACAATCCGCTGCGGAATTTCTTTAAGCGTACTCTCTTCTCGTTGAAGTGCCTCTGCATTTTCCTGTTCCTGCGGTCTCACCAAAGATGCAGCAAACACCTTCTGGTTAATCTCAAGTACCTGTTCGAGATTCAAACGATTCTGCAAACGTTTTCTCATGTACAGAAAATAATATCCAACCAACGAAACAATCAATAAAACAAAGCATAAAATAATCCCTACCGTCTTATTGGTATTCGAACGCTCCAACTGCCGGCAATATGCTTCGAGAGTTTGATCCTCTCCCTGCAACTTATACAAATCCGTAAATGCCGAATTATTATAACTATATGCATCCAACTGTTTCAAAGCCAGAAAAGCAACCGCTGCCTCATTCCTGATATCCAGAATTACATGATAATCCGAATCAAACAATTCGTTCCACCAACTGATTTCAGCAGGCGTTCCCTCACCTACCAGCTTCATATACCGATGTGGGCGATCCGGACGCGCATATTTTTCATAATGCTCATTCAGAAAAAGCATCGCAGAATCTATATATTGCAAAGCCAACTCATAATTTTCATCCACATTAGCAAAATAGGCAGCATTCGCATAATCCGACGCTACATCCAGCAAATCCTCATACGCAGAATCCATAACTACTACAATCGAATCGCCATCCTGCAACATGGGAGGAATCGGATCATGCAGACAAGAAACCATCCCCAACGGAAGCAACAAGCAAAGCAACAACACCCCCATCGCTTTACGCACTCCCGAAGGCAAACGAAAATAGAAACGGCTTCCCTTCCCCAGTTCACTCTCCACATCAAAGACGCATCCCCGGAATAAATCATTCGTTTTCTTATACTTCTCAATGATTCCCTTACAATTCATCAATCCGAAACCACTACCTTTGTTTTCTTTCAACACTTCCGGATCGACCGCATTCTTCATTCCGATCACACGGGAATCATACACCTTCTCACCAATGATATGCGCCACATCCTCTTCGGAAATACCTCTTCCGTTATCCTCCACAGAAATCTCGACATAGGCATCCTCCGTAGTACGAGCATACACTTTAATTGTTCCTCCTTCCGGAGTATATTTACGGGCATTTTCCGCCAGCGTATTAATCATAAACAAAGTTAGTGCCCGGTCGGCCTTCACCATAACCGTAGTCGGTTCAATTTCCAACTTCTGATTTTTCATTTCAAAAGCACGTCTTCCCTTGCCTAGCAGCTCAAACAGTTCATTGAGACTGAAAGTTTCAATATTCAGGCTAAGCGTTCCTTGCTTCATCTTAATCCAAAGAGCCAGAATATCGTTGTACTCATTAATCGTAGTTACCAGCTCATCAATGTATTGATACTTCTCTTTCTTAATCTTCGCATTATCAATATACCCCCGCTCCGTCAACTTATGCACTTCGTTCAAGATACGGTCAATATAAGGATTAATACCATTGACAATGGCCAGACAAGCCTTCTTTATAAGATTCTGACGTTTATTTCCCGCAATATGTTGTTCGTAAACATACCGTTGCTTTTCCAACTGCATCCGCTCGTCACTCAACGCTTCCACCATCTGCTCATTGTCCGCAGCCCAAACAATATACGGTTCAAGCACATGCACCAATGCTTTTTCATCACGGTTCAACCGATGCAGAGGAACCAGTGCCGCTTTTCCTTCCTCCGGAATTTCCAGTTGAAGACGTCCTTTCCCAAATAATTGATCGATACCTTGTTGAATTAATGGAACATTCATCGGAATGGACGAAGTTATATCCCGGCAAAGAGTCAGAATCCGTTGCAGACGCTCCACGTCTACCTGATTCCTTATTTTAGACCGTTTATTGAAAAACCACCAAAGAATAACCACTAGTACAAGCCCGACAATAACCAAAGAAAGTACAAGCGTCATTTGTCGTGAATCGGCTTCCAATGAAAGATAGCGGCTCTCCAATTCCTTATCCTGACGGGTATAATTCAAAATATCCAAATATATATTCCGGTTGTAATCAGAAGCATACTTCATCCCGAGCCCCGCATACGACACACTCAATTGCTCCCGAATTCTTGAGATCCATTCAGGTACCGTTCTCACATCTTCCTGCATGATCCATGGGACCCCGGTATAAGTTGTATCTCCTTCTACAAAAACATGTAGTTTATCCAATGTATCCGCCGCATGGTGATAATAAAGCATGTGATGTTGATTCACACAATCTAACGCTTTTGCAAGCGTATCCAATGCTTCCGTATAACGTCCGTGCTCATTCATATATTTACCGATAGACACATACGCACCGGCAATCTGATACAAATCATTGTACTCACGGAACTTTTCAAGCGCACGCTGTGCCATTCGCAAAGGCAAAAGCGAATCTACGGGAAACCCAAACTGATCCAGCGCATATCCCCTTCTCGTCCGAAAAAGTTCGAAATTATTAGGTGAAACCATCAGATTAGCCAATCCTTGCAGACCATTTCCTTCGAAATAAGGATGATTAGTCTGAACAGCCGTCCGCCAGGTAATATAGAGTTGGTCGAACTCACGCATTTTCCGGTCTTCCGGCTTGGTTGCTTCCACCAACGAAGCCGAACCTTTAATATAATGATAATAAAGCAACTGATTAGTATCTGTCAAAGCTTCATCTTCCGGAATCCGGTTAAGAGATGTGATGGCCTCCTGCCGTTGCTGCAGATAGTAATAATAAATAGAAGAAACGATGAAAAATTCAGTGAATGCATAATCCAGCCGTAGCGCCTCGTGACGGTCGGCAAACAAATCACTCTCTTCACGAATACGTTTCATGCGCTTGAGCGCACTATTACGATAATCATAAAATTCTTTATTCATAGCCGTCCGTTGACAGATTTTCATCAGTCCGATGTCGGCAATCAACAGTTCGAGTTCATTTTTAGTCAGTTTATATACTTCCTTATGCAACGCTTCCGCCCGGTCAAAGTCCATAGCCATAAAAGCACAGAACCCCAGGTTGTTGGATGCTTCCGCTTTCCCCGACTTGTAGAAATTCACCTGTCTATAGGCTTCATTGGCATATTTATAAGAAGAATCCAGGCTTCGATAACGATAAGCATACGCTTTCCCGTTTAATGAATCAATCAGGCGCACCTCTTTGGTCGGCACCATATCAGTGCACGAAAAAAAAGAGGCAAACAACACTATACCTACTATATATAAAGGAAAGCGTGAACTCATTTTTGACTATTAACTGTTTTCAGAAAGCAAATCTACAAATATTTCCGATAAGTTGGAGAGAAAAATATTTTTTATACAATAAGTCCTTCTAAATAACAAGAGAAATTCCTACCTTTGCAGGCAAATTAACAAATAGGTAACATCTATTACAAAATGAGCGAAAAAGCACCCTTTATGGTATTCTCGGGAACGAACTCGAGATATCTGGCAGAAAAAATCTGCGCAAGCCTGGATTGTCCTCTGGGAAATATGAACATTACCCATTTTGCCGATGGCGAATTTGCAGTTTCATATGAGGAGTCAATTCGTGGCGCACACGTATTCCTGGTTCAATCCACTTTCCCTAACTCAGACAACTTAATGGAACTTCTCCTGATGATCGATGCTGCAAAACGCGCGTCTGCAAAGAGCGTTGTAGCTGTAGTCCCCTATTTCGGATGGGCACGTCAGGATAGAAAAGACAAACCCCGTGTATCTATCGGCGCTAAGTTGGTAGCCGACCTGCTGTCTGTTGCAGGTATCGACCGACTGATTACGATGGACTTGCATGCAGACCAGATTCAGGGATTCTTCAATATCCCGGTAGATCACCTGTACGCATCAGCTGTATTCCTCCCTTACATCCAGTCATTGCAACTGGAAAATCTGGTTATTGCTACACCGGACGTAGGAGGTTCAAAACGTGCCAGCACTTTCTCCAAATACCTCGGTGTACCATTGGTACTCTGTAACAAATCACGTGAAAAAGCCAATGAAGTAGCATCTATGCAAATCATCGGTGACGTAGAAGGTAAAAACGTCGTATTGATCGACGATATCGTAGACACTGCAGGAACAATTACCAAAGCAGCCAACATCATGTTGGATGCCGGTGCCAAATCTGTACGCGCCATCGCCAGCCACTGCGTAATGTCTGATCCGGCTTCTTTCCGCGTGCAAGAGTCTGCCCTGACAGAAATGGTATTTACCGACAGCATCCCATACGCAAAGAAATGTCCGAAAGTAAAACAGTTGAGTATTGCCGATATGTTTGCTGAAACAATCAAACGAGTGATGAATAACGAATCTATCAGTTCACAATACATCATTTAATAGATGATAGGTGATAAATGATAGTTGATAGTTGAAGTTACTTTCAACAGGAAATTATAAAATGGATAATGACCGCTTTGGGTTATTATCCATTTTTCTTTGTACCATAAAAAAGAGGCCACGCAATGCGCAGCCCACTATCATTTATCACCTATCATCTATTGAAGTCTTCCGAATTTATAGGTTCCTTTTTTGATTACTTTTCCATCTTTATCTGTTTCTACAAAAGGACCATTCTTCTTTCCTTGTTTGAAAAATCCGTCAAAGCGATTACCATCTTTATCGATTTGTACGCCCTGTCCGTCTTCCAATCCGTCAACAAAGCCACCTTTATATTGCATCCCAGCAACGGTTTTCAGAGTACCCTGTCCATTGGGACGGTTGTCTTTCCAGTCACCGTCATAAACATCGCCATTGCTCCATTTATAAACTCCTCTGCCATCACGTTTATTGTTTTTCCAGCTTCCTTCGTACACAGCACCATTCGCCCAGGTAAAAGTACCTTTTCCGTCTTGCATGCCATTTTTGAAATTACCTACATATTTGTCACCGTTAGCATGATAATAAACCCCTTCACCGGTGCGTTCACCTAAGAGATAAGAACCTTCATAACGATCGCCCGTGTGGAAGTAGTATGTACCTCTTCCGTGTTGAATATCATCCGCCCAATCACCGTCGTATTTATCTCCATTGGTATATTCAAATACCCCTTTTCCGTGACGGACATCATCTTTCCAGTCTCCTTCATACTTACAGCCGTCGTCCCAGTTCATGATGCCTTTGCCGTTCTTCTTATCATTTTTCCAGTGACCAGTATATTTGGCACCATTCGCCCAAGTGTATGTACCTTCGCCTTCACGCTTATCATTCACCCATTTACCTACATACAAATCACCGTTATGATAATACATTGTTCCTTCACCATACTGATAATCCTGATACCACATACCGTCGTAACGATTATTATTCATAAAATAATAGATACCTTTTCCGTGCTGCTGATCCTGGAACCACTGTCCTTCGTACTTTTCTCCGTCAGGAAACATATAAATACCATATCCTTCACGTTTCCCCTTCACATATTCACCTTCAAAGACATCGCCGTTTTTGAAAACCGTTTTTCCTTTTCCGTTCGGTTTTCGCCCTTTCATTTCTCCCGTATAGACACTGCCATCCTTAAAAGTATAGTTGCCAATCTTTATTTCAGTGGAGAATGTATCTTTAATTTTTCCGAAAAATCCGCCTTTTTTTCCTTCATTTTCTTGTGCCATCACTCCCTCTTGTGCAAGAAGAGCCAGCAAAAGTGTAGTATATAGATATTTCCTCATTAGTTTTACTCGTTACTCATTTTAGAATTACAATTTGGACAAAGATACAATTTCTATCCCAAACAGCCCACTTTCGGAAAGCAATTTATGACAACTTTTTACCTGCAATGACCTCTTTTAATGTCTCTTTGCACAAATAGCGCTGTGCCAAATCTTGTATTTCCATCGGAGTAACCTCATTCACAGCCAGCAGAGAACGTGAAAAGTAGTCATCATCCAGACCGGAAGTAGCAATGAAGATCCACGCATCCGAAAGTGAGAAAGGCGACTCATAACTACGGCACATTTCTCCCAACATATAGTTGCGTACAATAGTCAATTCTTCGGCTGACACAGGTTCCTGATGCAGGCGGTCTATTTCATGATACACTTCCTGTATCAACGGTTCCACATATTCATTATCCGTTTCTGTCGAGATAGCCAATAGTCCGCTATCCGGATAAAACATGATTCCTGCCGAAATACCATAAGTATATCCCTTCTCTTCACGAATATTAGACATCAGCCGACTGCCGAAATAACCTCCGAATAAAGTCATCAATACCCGAAGTTTCAAATAATCAGGATGATTACGAGTAATGGTCGTATATCCCATCTTCACAGCACTCTGCATGGCGTCTTCACGCTCTGTAAAAATTCTCTTTCCGGGAACAGCAGTAAAAGGAAAACTTAATCTCGACACCTGCTGCTGATGCTGACCGAAAGAAGTGCCGAATGTATCTGTCACCCGGCTGATAATATCCTCCGTCACCTTACCGGACAAAAAGATAGAGCAATTACCCGAATGATAATACCGTTCATAAAATTCACGGAGCACTTCCGGAGTGATGGCATGATAATCTTCCTCCACCACTATTTTACCACATGGATGCTGTTCACCGTAAAGCGACTGCAACAGACTGCGGTGTGCCAGAAAATCAACTTTGGAAATATTGACCTGGTATTGTTGGATATTGGTATCGAGAATGGTATGCAATTCCTTTTCCGGAAAAAGCGGTTCTCTAATCATGGATTCCACCACCTCCAATGTTTTCGCCAAATACTTATTCAACGAATAAACAGTGATATATGCATATTCCGACGAACTGGACAATTCGAGCCATGAGCCGTAGTAATCCAGTTTTTCGGCAATGGTGGCAGCCGTATATTTTTTCGTACCTTCGCGCAACATCCGGTTCGTAAACAGAGCTTGCAGTTTCTGCGACTGTTGCCAGCGCCCCCCGGCAAAAAGCACATCTATGCGTACTACTTCCTGTTCACCCGCATTAATAACAGTCAACGGAATGCCGTTTGGCAACGTCATTCGAACGGGAGGAAGTATACGAAAATTTTTCAGGGTTTGTATTTCAGGTTGTATCGTACGATCCATAAGATTAGATTCTATTCTTCAAAAAATCTTCTGCCCGTTCCAAGTCTTGTGGAGTATCGATTCCAATAGTTTCCACCTCACTGATACCGACCTTTATTTTGTATCCGTTCTCCAGCCAGCGAAGCTGCTCCAAAGATTCGGCCAACTCCAAAGAAGACTGTGGAAGCATGGTAATCTCTTTCAGCACCTCTGTACGATACGCATACAATCCGATGTGCTTGTAGTAGGTATGTCCCTTCAACCAGTCCTGTTTCTCGGCATTACGCTGATAAGGAATGATAGAACGACTGAAATAAAGTGCGTTCCAGTTCTTGTTGACTACTACTTTCGGTGAATTCACGTTTTCCAGTACGGCAAACGGTTCATCGGCAGTAAAAGGCTTCACCAACGTAGCAATCTGCGTGGTTACATCTTCAAAACAAGCCTTTACCGCATCCAGTTGTGAAGGCTGAATAAAAGGCTCATCTCCTTGTATATTCACTACGACGTCAAAATCACCTCCAATCTTGGTACAGGCTTCATAACAACGATCCGTACCACTTTTATGGTGAACGGAAGTCATCACAACCTTTCCCCCGAACGCCTTAACGGCAGCTTCAATGCGTTCATCATCCGTAGCTACATAAGCGTCATCCAAAACGCCTGCCACTTGTTCGTATACGCGTTGTATGACTGTTTTTCCGCCCAACATAGCCAACGGTTTCGCAGGAAAACGAGTGGATGCATAACGGGCAGGTATAATTCCAAGAAATTTCATCTACTTAATAAATAATGAAGAATGGAAAGCAGATAATGACTGTTGTATATATCCCCTTTGCCAATCCTCCGGTTTTAATATTTTGTTATCATATAAAAGCATGTCAATATCCAGACATACTTTTTCCTCTTTCTTATCCTCCGAACGACGTCCGGACCTCTGTTCTATATCTTTCAGCATTTTCCTCACCGTCTCTTCATCCTTATCGGAATAGAACAGAACCACTTGGTTGGAAAACAGAGCCGGATTCTTAAAAAACAAAGGTTTAGTTTCCAGTTCGGGAGCAAAACATATAGAAGAGAACGATTCAGTCAACTTCTGCCTGGCAAAAGTCAAGTTCTCTTTCCTGTTGTAATTACTCCCTATGCAAACAATATACTTGTGCACTTCTTTAATTGAAAAGATCGTCCAATCCCCCTTCTTCTATCACTTCGCCATCAGGAGTTTCCGAACCGGCACACGGGTCAAACCCTTCAGGGAGTTTGAATCTCTCCTGCTGGTCATATCCCAAGGTCGGATCGTCATACACTTTCTTCATATACATCGCCCAGATAGGCAAAGCTGCAGCAGCACCCTGTCCATAGGTCATTCTACCGAAGTGAATATCACGTTCGTCCCCTCCTACCCAACAACCGGATACCAGTGAAGGAGTGAATCCCATAAACCAGGCATCGGAGTTATCATTGGTCGTTCCTGTTTTTCCACCCATATCAGCGGTAATTCCATATCGACGAACACGTCCACCCGTTCCTTCATTGATAACGGCACGCAGCATAACCAACATTTTGTAAGTACTCGACGCACTTATCACTTCTTCCATTTGCGGTGCAAAAGTAGAAATGACATTGCCATCACTATCCTCAATACGGGTAACGAACAATGGAGCCACCCGGATTCCTTTATTGGCAAAAGCTGTGTATGCGCTGACCATTTCACCGACAGAAATTTCACAAGGTCCCAGACAAAGTGAAACCACCGGATCAATTGCTTTATTACGTACACCGAAACTATGAATCAGGCGTACCAAATCATACGGATTCAGCTTACCCATCAGATATGCAGAAATCCAGTTATCGGAGTTTGCCAATCCCCATTTCAGAGTTACCATTTCTCCATAACGCTTATCATTTGCATTACGTGGTGTCCAGGGAGTTCCATTCTCATCAATCAAAGTTTGCTCTACGTGGCGTGCCTGATCGCAAGGAGAAAATCCGTTCTCCATTGCCAATGTATATAAATACGGCTTAATAGTAGAACCTACCTGACGACGTCCTACCATCGCCATATCATACTGGAAATATACATAATTCGGTCCGCCCACATAAGCCTTCACGTGTCCGTTTGCCGGATCCATTGACATAAATCCCGTCCGCAAGAAAGATTTGTAGTAGCGGATGGAATCCATCGGTGTCATAA
>DXOJ01000425.1:0-1199 GCA_019412865.1 Bacteroides sp.
AACTTGGTTCATCGAAGATAACCGGTGTGGCCGGAAGAAAGAACAGTGACGGAAGCATGCAGGTATTAGCGTATGCCCAGGAAGACTCTTCTACGTTCATTCGTAAAGGAGTAATCTTTAATCTGGACAAGACAGCGCAAAGCCTGACTTCAATCATCAACAGACTGGAAGGTGAGTTGAAAAACTCAATAGCCAAGGTATATGTAGGCATCGGCGGACAATCACTCCGCACCGTCCGCAATGTAGTAAGCCGCGACCTGGAGGAAGAAGCTATCATATCCGAAGAGCTTGTAAGCGCTATCGGTGATGAGAACATTGCCATCCCGGTGGTCGATATGGATATATTGGACGTAGCTCCACAAGAATATAAGGTGGGCAATAACCTGCAAGCCAATCCGGTAGGTCTGGTAGGAAGCCACATCGAAGGACGTTTCCTCAATATCGTTGCCCGTGCTTCCGTACGTAAGAACCTGGAGCACTGTTTCCAACAGGCTAAAATTGATATTGCCGACCAACTGATCGCTCCGTTAGTAACCGCAAATGCCGTACTGACAGAAAGCGAACGCCGTTCGGGTTGTGCACTGATCGACTTCGGAGCAGACACAACTACCATCTCTGTATATAAGAATAACATTCTCCGCTTCCTGACAGTATTGCCTTTGGGAGGCAACAGCATCACGCGTGACATCACCACCCTGCAAATGGAGGAAGAAGAAGCCGAACGCCTGAAAAAAGCCTACGGTGACGCCCTCTATGAAGAGGACCCCGAACAGGAAGAAGCAACCTGCAAACTGGATGATGACAACCGTATCATCAAAGTGGCGGATCTTAACAATATCATCGAAGCCCGTGTCGAGGAAATCGTTGCCAACGTATGGAACCAGATACAACTATCGAGCTACGAGGACAAACTGCTGGCAGGAATCATCCTGACAGGAGGAGCCGCCAACCTGAAGAATCTGGACGAAACCTTGCGCAAACGCAGCAAGATAGAAAAGATACGGATGGCGAAACTCCCACGCAATACGGTTCATGCGCCCAGCAACATACTGAAGAAAGACGGTTCGCAGAACACTTTGTTCGGACTCCTGTTTGAAGGTAACCAGAACTGCTGCCTGACCGAAACTGCTCCACAAGCTCCTGCACCATCAGTCTCCAAACCGGAGCCGGAAGTGCATACAGTAGATATGTTTGAGGAC
>DXOJ01000425.1:1209-2810 GCA_019412865.1 Bacteroides sp.
CGTCTCAAGAAAGAGGAAGAAGAGCGGGAAGCCAAGTTAGCCGCCAAAGAAGCGGAAAAACTTCGCAAGCAAAAGGAAAAGGAAGAGAAAGAAAGACGGAAAAGAGAAGCGGGTCCGAGCTGGATTCAACGCAAGATCGATTCGTTGACGAAAGAAATCTTCTCCGACGACGATATGAAGTAACCTTCAGCAGCTTGTTAATCAATATTCATAATTCGTAATTCATAATTCAATCAAGATATGGACGAGATAGTACAATTCGATTTCCCGACAGATTCACCGAAGATCATCAAAGTGATTGGTGTAGGTGGTGGTGGTGGTAACGCTGTAAACCACATGTACCGGGAAGGCATCCATGATGTAACGTTCGTTCTTTGTAACACGGACAACCAGGCACTAGCCGAATCACCTGTCCCGGTGAAACTGCAACTGGGCCGTAGCATCACGCAAGGGCTTGGAGCCGGCAACCGTCCCGAACGGGCACGCGACGCCGCCGAAGAAAGTATAGAAGATATCAGAAACCAGCTGAACGACGGCACCAAAATGGTATTCATCACCGCCGGAATGGGAGGAGGAACCGGAACGGGAGCTGCCCCGGTCATCGCCCGCATTGCGAAGGAAATGGATATTCTGACTGTCGGTATCGTCACCATTCCCTTTATCTTCGAAGGAGAAAAGAAAATTATCCAGGCATTGGACGGTGTTGAACGTATCGCCCAGCACGTTGACGCCCTACTGGTTATCAACAACGAACGCCTGCGTGAAATATACGCCGACCTTACTTTTATGAACGCCTTCGGCAAAGCCGATGATACTCTTTCCATTGCAGCCAAAAGTATTGCCGAGATTATCACCATGCGGGGTACGGTCAACCTTGACTTTGCCGATGTGAAAACCATCCTGAAAGATGGTGGAGTAGCAATCATGAGTACCGGATTCGGCGAAGGAGAAAATCGTGTGACGAAAGCAATCGACGATGCCCTGCATTCTCCGTTGCTCAACAACAATGACATCTTCAATGCCAAGAAAGTAATGTTGAACGTATCTTTCTGCCCGTCATCGGAACTGATGATGGAGGAAATGAACGAGATACACGAGTTCATGAGCAAATTCCGCGAAGGGGTGGAAGTGATTTGGGGCGTTGCCATCGACAACTCACTGGAAACAAGAGTAAAAATCACCGTATTGGCAACCGGATTCGGTGTGGAAGACGTTCCCGGAATGGACAGCCTGCACGCTGCACGCAGCCAGGAAGAGGAAGAACGCCAACTGCAACTGGAAGAGGAAAAAGAAAAGAACAAGGAACGTATCCGCAAGGCATACGGCGAAAGTGCCAGCAACATCGGAAGCAAGAGCCTTCGCAAACGCCGCCACATCTATCTTTTCAACACGGAAGATCTGGACAACGACGACATCATCGCCATGGTAGAAGATTCTCCCACTTATATGCGTGATAAGACTACTCTTACCAAAATCCGGACGAAAGCCGCTCTGGAAGAGGAAGTAGCCACGGAAGAAGCTACAGATGACAACGGCGTGATTACGTTCTAAACAAAGAACTAAGAACGAAAATTATAAACTCGCAAAATCAGGCTTCAGAT
>DXOJ01000426.1 GCA_019412865.1 Bacteroides sp.
TCTTACCTTTGCCATTGATGACCATATTTATTTCATAATCAGAATGAAAATGGGCGGCATAGTCAAATTTTGCATGAGGATGATTTAATACGATGAATAAATCTTCTTCTCCGATAGGGGTAATTTCTCTTTGTATGTATTCCATAGGGGTTGTTTTTCTGCAAATATATCATTTTGTTCAAGAAAGTACAAACCTTTATAAAAATAATATATAATGTTATTTGGTTGATAATCAGTGTATTGTTTGTTTTGTGTGGTAGAAACTTCAAAAAAGTATCATGTATTGACAGTATAATATTACAAAATAGATGAAGACCTCCCTATATTTGTGGCATCGAATATGACTAGTCGTTGTAGTAGTATTGAAAAACATTAATTTATTAATTTATGTCGTTTATGGGAAAGAAGAAAAATTTGTTGACCTTATTGTTTATATTATTGGCTATGCCATTAATTGCCCAAGAGATGATTGTGAAGGGTAATGTAATGTCAACTGATAATGAAACATTGGTTGGTGCGACGATTCTTGTTAAAAGTAAGAAGACGGGAGCTACCACCGATTTTGATGGAAACTATTCTATTTCAGCTAAAAAAGGCGATATCCTGGTGTTTTCTTATATAGGATTTAAAACTGTTGAGAAAAAAGTGACTTCTAATGTATTGAATGTCATAATGGAGCCGGTAACAGAAATGTTGAATGAGGTGGTAGCGGTAGGATATGGCGTACAAAAGAAAGTTGACCTGACAGGGTCTGTTTCTACAGTGAAAGGAGAAGCTTTGATAAAAGCTGCCACACCCAACCTGACCAATGCACTGACCGGAAAGATGACCGGCGTCATTTCAACACAACAAAGTGGGGAGGCTGGATTTGATGATCCTACTTTCTATATCCGTGGAAAGAGTACATTTGGAGATAACAGTGCTTTATTGCTTGTCGATGGTGTAGAACGGTCTATCAGTAAACTGGACCCCAATGAGATTGAAAGTATTACGATACTGAAAGATGCAGCGTCTGCTGCTGTATATGGTGCGCGTGCTGCCAATGGCGTAATCATTGTCACTACAAAAAGAGGAACTCAGGGGAAACCGAAAATCACTTACTCGGGTACTTTTGGTTTTCAAAAACCGACTATCGTTCCGGAGATGATGAATGCATATGAATATGCGAAATACCTGAATTTGGCGTTGGTAAATATTGGAAATGTGCCTCGTTTCACAGAATCCGAAATTCAGGATTATAAAAGTGGTAAGAAACCTTCTACAGACTGGTGGAAAGAAACATTGAAAGAGCGTGCAGGTATTCAACAGCATAGCCTGAATGTGAATGGAGGTAGTGAATCGACTAAGTTTTTTGTATCATTCGGTTATCTCGACCAGGATGGATTGTACGATTTGTCTTATTTCAAAAGATATAATGTACGTTCCAATATTGATACTCAAATAACGAAAGACTTCAGTGTTTCGGTAGATCTTGCCGGACGCTATGAAAAACTCGGCAAATCAGCTGTCGGCAACGGACTCTTCTCTACTATTATCAATTCGAAGCCAACCGAGCGTGCTTATGCTCCGGACGATGTAGAAAAAGGTGCCTTAGTTTCTAACGGACAAAATGTTTCTCCTATCGGACAGGCTGCCCATTCGGGATATAGTAAGACGGAAAACTCAGTATTTCAAGGAACGTTGCAGGGTGTCTATGATGTTCCTTTCTTGAAAGGGCTGAAGGCCAGAGCCAGTTTCTCTTATGACCGTTGGTTCTCAAAAGCCAAGACTTTTACTACTCCCTATGAGTTTTACAGATATGATAAAGAGATCGATCTGTATACCAAACAGAAGTCAGGAGGAGGTATCAGTCTGTATGAAGGGACGGCTGAGGATGAAAGAATTACCATTCAGGCAGCTTTGTCTTATGATGCTACTTTTAATAAACTGCATAATGTCTCAGCTTTATTACTTTTTGAGGAGTCGTCTTATAAATACAGTAATTTGCAGGCATCCCGCGTAAACTATATATCTTCAGCCATCGATCAGTTATTTGCCGGTCCGGATAAAGATCAGACAAATGGAGGAAGTGCGAATGAAACAGTCAGAAAGGGATATGTAGGACGAGTTAATTATAACTATTCGGGCAAGTACTTATTCCAGTTTAATTTCCGTTATGATGGTTCTTTCAATTTTCCACAGGGGAAAAGATGGGGATTCTTCCCCGCAGTTTCGGGCGGATGGAGAGTCAGCTGTC
>DXOJ01000427.1 GCA_019412865.1 Bacteroides sp.
AATTTATTCTTTTGGTTGTTAGAATATGCAGAAACTCCTATTCTAAAAAAAATATGATTTGCAATGAACATTCTAATGCAAGTTTAATACTTCGCTTAACTTATCTCCAATAATTTTCTTCTCATTACTACCGATAGTGGACAATCTCACCAATGAAATTCCGTACAACTCTAAAATACGATCCTTTTTAATATCACGTTCTGATTGACTTGTCCCCGATTTATGGAATGTATAACCATCCGTTTCAATAGCCAATACCGGTTGTTTACTCACACGATTATAAATTAGAAAATCAATATGAGTATTTATATTTGCAGCATATTTGCTTTCCTCTTCATTCAATAGAGAATAATCCTGAATCAACATATAGAGTGGTAAATGGCAAATGATATTCAAATGACGCATATTGATATTCTCTTTTAGAATATCTTCGAGTAAGGCAAATGTAAGATTCTCGGAATCGTATTCGGATATTTTCTTGTGTTTCTTCAAATAGGCGATTCGGGCATCTGTGTATTGCTCATATAGATAATCGAATATAGAATGAATCTTACTGGTGGAAACAGTGCCATTGTTATATTCGATATAAGCGATCAAATCGCTGATATTGCAGTCTTTGGGTTGTTCGTTTCCCGATACGACCAAGTAGAATTGTGACTTAGCCCGCGAAACAGCAACATTGAGCAGGTTGGGATCGTCGGAAAAGGAAGTGATGACATCGTCGACAGTGGTCATAATGATAGCCTCCTTTTCTCTTCCCTGAAATTTATGGACTGTTGCGACATCAATATCCTCTTCAAGTGCGGATTTTACTGCATCTACTTGTTTGTTATATGGAGCTATGACGCCAATTTCATCTGTTTCATAAGATAGACTTGGTAGTACTTCCTCTTTGATAACATCTATTTCCCGTTGATTCATGTGACTGCGGGAGTGATTGCCTTTGGCTGTCCGTATGGCACAAATGACATCCTCTTCTCCTTTATCACGTGTCATGATGACAAGATCTCCACCATAAAATTTCTGATTACAGAAGTTGATGATTCGAGGATGGCATCGATAATGTTCCCGTAACAAGGTCTGCGGTATATTCGGAATAACTTTGCAGATGGATTGCAAAAAACTCATATTGGCACAATCATATTCCGGCTTAATCAGGCACGCATTAGCGATAAAGTTTAGCGTTTCCTTATTTTCTTCCGTGACCACATTGGGAAGTTGCATGGTGTCGCCGACAATGATTGCATTTTTAGCACATGACAAGGCTAAAGCTCCGGTTTCAACGGAAACCTGTGACGATTCGTCCATAATGATATAATCATATACGGCATCTCGTTGCAGACTGCTTAATGATGAAAAGGTCGTACTTAAGATAATAGGGTATTCTTTCTGTACCTCTCGCCAATTATTTTTTAGATCAGGGAGCGTAAAGATGGGCTTGTCATGATTATTGCCATAGGTATGAAATAACTGATTCTTTAGATATTTCATTGATGTATCGGCCATTTGTCTAGCCATTTCTGCTGCATCTTTGTTGGCAAGTTCCTTTTCTAATGTGTCTATTTCAACTTCCAGTTCTGCATACTTTGTTTGGTAGAATAAGATTTGGAAGTCGGCGATAATCAAACTCATCTCCCGTTTATAAAAACCTTTATTGGGGATTTTACAAATCGCTTTGCTTCTGAATTTAAAGAATAACCATTTCAACCGTTGAATAAAAGCTGCTATTCCCCGAGGACTTGATGATTGTTCTTTTTCTGCAAATTGCTGACATTCATTCCATAAATTCAGAAGGTCTGCCGAACTGGAATTTTTCCGTTGTTGGAGAGTAAATTCTTTTGTTCCGAACTCTTGCAGATAATGTTGCCACTCTATTTTTAAAGCTTGTATTTCCTGTCTTGCCATGGCAAGGCGTTCCTGTTTGTAAAATATGCTTTTTAGTTCTTCTGTCTGATGATGTATCTGATTGAGAAATTGAGGTTGGTCGACATCCGTATCATGCCATGACTCAAAGTGCTCCGGATATTGTTTTTCCTCTTCTTGAGTCTCGATGAATTTCTCTTTGTTAGCTGTGCTGCCAAGCAATGCAACAATGAATCCCATATCGTATTTGGATAACTTCTCAAGTACATTGACAATGGCGGAGTTATTATTAGATACTACCTGAACAGTCTTACCACGCACAAGGATATTGGCAATGATGTTCAGAATCGTTTGGGTCTTTCCAGTTCCCGGAGGTCCTTGCACAACACTGATTTGATTCTCAAAAGCTGCCTGGACTGCTTTTTGCTGGCTTGCATTACAACCGAAAGGAAAAATCAAGGTTGAGGCAGTCCGGGTCTGCATTTTATATTTTTGAGGATTCAGATATACAGCAATAGCTCTGTTGTTTGCGATGAAATGAATCTTTTCATATTGTTTTGCCAATAGCTTCGTTCCGTCATCGGCTTTCAATTCGTTCGCATCGGCAACTTTCTTCAAATATTCGAATATACTTTTCGAACGACTCTCTCCCAAGCATGATTCGATAATTTCTAAGTCTTTTTCTCTGTAATCATACTCTTTACCATTCAGAAAACGAATGTGCCAATAGTTGTGTGATCCGGCCTTAAAAATAGATAAGGCTTTGATGTTTGATAAAGTTCTCCCTTTACTGATTATTTGATAATTATTGGGGTCCGGTTTGTCCGGATCAGTCAGCCAAAGGACATTTTCTTCTTTGTAAGTATACGCACTGGGAACATTCCGGAATACTACCTTATAGTTGCCATTATGATTTTGGCAACTTTCTATTTCAGGAGTCTTGATTTGACCTTTTATAATAATCAGATTTTCGGAAGTATCTATCATAGGCTTGTGTGTAA
>DXOJ01000428.1 GCA_019412865.1 Bacteroides sp.
CCTACTTTCCTTATTTATCAATTTTAATATATAACAAAATGAAGAAAAATATATTATTCGTCTGTGCGGTAGTATTCGCACTATGCTCTTGTGGTGGTAATTCACAAAAACAAAATGTACATACTCATGATGATGGTTCAACTCATGAAGACCACGCACCGGCGGCAACTCCTACTGAACAGGAAAGTTTCAAGGTGGAAGCTGATACTGCACAAGTAAGAGATGCGCATAACCATGATGAACATACGCACGACCATTCGGGTGAAGGTGCTCATAAACATTAATTCATAAAGCGGACAGACATGAATAAAATAGTTTATGTATTAACTATGCTTTTGGCAGTAGTTATGACGGCGTGTAACCATAATCATGCACATAGTGAAGAAGAGCATGCGCACGAAGAGAACCTTCAATTGACCTCATATAGCGATGATTTTGAAGTATATGCAGAGGCAAAACCGTTTGTGGTAGGACAAGAAAGCAGTATTTTAGCCCATTTCTCCTATCTCTCAAATTTTAAACCAATAACCGAAGGCTCGATAACGGTCAGTCTGATTGTAGGCACGAATGGAATTCGTCAGACATTAGATAAACCGACCCGTACGGGTATTTATTCGTTTGCTTTAAAACCGGAAACGGCAGGTACTGGCAAATTGGTTTTTGATATTCAGACACCAGATAAGAAATCGCAGATTGTAGTACCGGGTATCAAAATATATACAGATGTACACGATGCTCAGCACGAAGCGGCAGATGCTGTTGCCAACAGCAGTAATGGTGTGGTCTTTACAAAAGAACAGAGTTGGAAAGTAGATTTTGCAACGGAACCTTCACGCAGAGAACCGTTCGGACAGGTCATTAAGACTATGGCTCAGATTTTACCTTCACAGGGTGATGAAAGAGTGATTACAGCTAAAACAAGTGGGATTGTCTCCTTTTCCGGTAACGAAATAGTGAATGGCAAACCTGTTACTGCCAATCAAACGATGTTTTCCATTGAAAGTGGAGATATGGCAGACAACAATCTGGGAGTACGGTATAAGGAAGCGATTAGTGAATATAATCGCGCGAAAGCTGAGTATGAACGCAAGCAGAGCCTGGCAGCAGATAAGATTGTATCGGAAAGCGATTTGTTGAAAGCAAAAACAGAATTTGAAACAGCAGAAGCTGTTTACAATAATTTCCGCAAGAATTTTGTATCGGGCAGACAGTCGGTAAGTTCGCCTATCAGTGGATTCGTAAAACAGGTTCTGGTGCGTAACGGCGAATTTGTAGAAGCCGGTCAACCGGTGGTTACAGTTTCCCAGAATAAGAACCTTCTTATAAAAGCAGAAATACAGCCCAGATTCTATTCTGTGTTGAATGGAATGAACGATGCCAATTTCCGTCTGATGAATAGCGGTCAGGTATATTCCTTGGAAGATTTAGGTGGTAAAGTGCTTTCTTATGGAAAATCGACAGGGATTGATAATCCGTTAATACCGGTTATTTTTCAGGTAAATAATACCATAGAACTGATACCGGGCACATTTGTTGAAACTTATATCAAGACGCAGACTACTCAACAAGCCATTACCGTTCCTACAGTCTCTGTTGTAGAAGAAATGGGGAATTATTTTGTGTATGTACAGCTCACTCCCGAATACTTCGAAAAGCGGCTTGTCAAGACAGGCGTGAGCGACGGGAAACGCATTGAAATTTTGGAAGGATTGTCCGGCAACGAACGGGTGGTATCAACCGGAGCTATTTTGGTTAAACTTGCACAGGCTTCAGGAGCGTTGGATGCTCACTCCGGGCATGTACATTAAAGATAGGGAGAACCAATTATGAACTTTATAAATAGTATCATCAAATACTCCCTTAACAACAAACTGTTTGTATTGATAGGGGCGGTGTTGCTGATTGTGGCAGGTACATACTCATCCCAACGGATGGATATTGATGTCTTCCCTGACCTGACAGCACCAACGGTTGTGGTTATGACCGATGCGCATGGAATGGCGGCTGAGGAGGTGGAACGTCTCGTTACATTTCCTATTGAAACGGCTGTGAACGGAGCGACCAACGTAAGGCGTGTGCGTTCAGCATCCATGTATGGCTTTTCATTTGTTTGGGCTGAATTCAACTGGGGAATGGATATTTTTCAGGCCCGGCAGATTGTCAGTGAAAAAATGGTTGCTTTAGGCAATTCTCTGCCTACGGGTATCACTCCCGTACTTGCACCGCAATCCAGTATCATGGGAGAAATCCTTTTTATCGGACTGCAAGCCGACAGTACCTCAATGATGCAGTTGCGCACGATAGCGGATTGGGTGGTGAAACCCGCCATTTTGGCTACGGGTGGTGTATCGCAGGTGACGATTATCGGCGGCGACTATAAGCAGTACCAGATATTGGCCGATCCTCAGAAAATGGATGCTTATGGTGTCACCATGAACGAACTGGAAGAAATCGGTAAGACTTTCAGTACAAATTCGGCAGGTGGTGTTGTTCGTGACTATGGCAACGAGTATGCCTTGCGTGGAATGGCACGCACGAATGACCTGGAAGAATTGGGTAATACATTCATCAAACGGAACAACGGTTCCCCGGTAGTGGTTTCGGATGTGGCGGAAGTAGTTATAGGAAGTGCAGTGAAAATGGGACATGCCTCTCAAAATGCCCAGCCTTCCGTAATTCTGGCTATTTCCAAACAGCCCAATATCAATACCCTCAATGTCACAGAGCAGATAGAGAATAATCTGAAAGAAATACAGAAATCTCTTCCGGCTGATGTGAGAATGGATACGCACATCTTCCGTCAGGCCGATTTTATTGAAGCATCTGTAAATAATGTAGGGCGTGCATTGCTGGAAGGAGCTATTTTTGTTGTTATCATCTTGTTCTTGTTCTTGGGCAGCTATCGTACCACCATTATCTCAGTGATTGCCATTCCCTTATCCCTGTTGGGTACGGTTGTGGTATTATACCTTCTTGGAATGAACATCAACACCATGACTCTGGGCGGTATGTGTATTGCTATCGGTTCACTGGTAGATGATGCGATTATTGACGTGGAGAATGTATATAAACGGCTGAAACAGAATTTCAGGAAACCGAAAGAAGAAAGACTGCCTGTTTTGACGGTTGTTTTTGAAGCATCCAAAGAAATCCGTGCGTCAATCCTGAATGCGACGTTTATCATCATGGTGGCTTTTGTGCCTTTGTTTTTCCTTTCAGGTATGGAAGGCAGAATGTTGAAACCGCTGGGTATCGCTTACATTGTGTCGCTGTTTATGTCTTTGATTGTAGCAATGACCATTACTCCGTTACTCTGCAAGATGATTCTGGCCGATGATAAATATTTAGGCAGAAACGAAAAGGACAGTTGGCTGACACGTAAACTGTCTGCCGCTTATTTTTCATCATTGGGATGGGCATTGCAACATAAAAAAATGATATTAATCCCTTCCATAGCCTTGTTCCTTTTGGCTGTCGGATTGTTTACCACAATGGGACGGAGTTTCCTGCCGGAATTTAATGAAGGCTCTTTGACTATCTCTGCCGTATCCAAACCTGGTGTATCTTTGGATATAAGCAATCAGTTGGGTAACTTGATGGAAGAAGAATTACTTAAAATTCCGGAAGTGACAAGTACTTCCCGTCGTACCGGACGTGGCGAATTGGACGAACATTCACAGGCCACCAACAGTGCGGAATTGGATATTAATTTTAAACTGAAAGACCGTAGCAGGGATGAGTTCTTTGCGGATGTGCGTGCCAAACTTGCAGGCATTCCCGGAGTGGCAGCTACAGTGGGGCAACCGCTTGGTCACCGTATCGACCACATGCTGTCGGGTACCCGTGCCAACATTGCCATCAAGATTTTCGGCACGGATTTAAGCCGGATGTTTATTCTCGGCAATCAGATTCAAAGTGCTGTTCAGGGAGTGGAAGGACTGGTGGATATTAGTGTAGAGCAACAAACCGAGACTCCTCAGCTACAAGTCCGCCCCAACAGAGCCGCTTTAGCTAAGTATGGCATTTCTATCGAAGACTTTAATAAGTTCATTGACTTAGGCTTTTCCGGTGAGAAAATATCCGATATTTACGAAGGGCAGCGTAGCTTTGATCTTGTACTTCGCCTAAATAAGAATTATACAGAAAGGATAGAAGATATAAAATCTGCTTTGATTGATACCGGAGACGGAAGGAAAATTCCTTTGGAAGAAGTGGCGGACGTTGTTTCCGTAGGTGGTCCGAACACCATAACACGTGAGAACGTGCAACGCAAGCTGGTTGTTTCCGCCAATGTTGCCGGACGTGACGTGAACAGTGTGGTGACAGATATCCAAAAGAACATTGAAGAAGCCATCACTTTACCCGAAGGCTACCGTATTGAATATGGCGGACAGTTCGAGAGCGCACAAAGTGCATCCCGTACGCTGTTTATTACTTCCATACTGGCTATCTGCGTCATCTTCCTGTTACTCTATGGCGAGTTCAAGAATATATCTTTATCAATTATCATTTTACTTAATCTGCCGCTATCTTTGATTGGCGGTGTGTTAGCGGTATATTTCACATCTGCCGTGATAAGCATTCCGTCCATCATCGGCTTCATCACCCTGTTCGGCATCGCTACACGCAACGGAATCTTGCTGATTTCCAAATACCATCATTTGCAGCAAGAAAATACCCCCTTGCATGAAACGGTGCTTCACGGTTCTATTGACCGGTTGAACCCTATTCTGATGACGGCATTGACGGCTGCACTGGCACTGATACCCTTGGTGTTCAATGGAGATAAATCGGGTAACGAGATACAAAGTCCTATGGCTATTGTCGTATTGGGTGGTCTGCTGACCTCGACTTTGCTGAATATCTATGTCGTTCCTATTGTGTATGAGTTATTTGAAAAGAACAGAATGAAGAAAAGCGTGAAAAAATGAGAAAGTTATTAATAGGTTTGTTGCTGGCGGCTATGGTAAGTCCGCTGGCAGCACAAGATTATACCGCTGTCCTGCAAGAAATCGAATCGAACAGCACCACGCTGAAAGCCTTGCGCGAGCAGGCTGAAGCTGATAAACTGGCGAGCCGGACGGGTATTTATCTTGATAATCCGGAGGTAGAATTCAATTATCTCTGGGGTGATCCTTCCGTCATGGGCAACCGGACGGACGTAAGTGTCAAACAGTCTTTTGATTTTCCCTCAGCGTATGCTTACAAAGGGAAAATTGCAAAGCTGGAAAGCGTGAACGCTGAACTGAAATATAAATCGGAACGTGTTCAATTGCTTTTGTCAGCCAAGCAACTTTGTATTGAACTGATTTATTTTAATGCCTTGTCTAAAGAATACGAGATACGCCTTCAACATGCCGAAGCAATTTCACAATCTTACAGAAAGAAGTTGGAAAACGGTGAGACTAACAGTATTGAGAACAACAAGGCGCAAATGAACCTGATAACTGTCCGCAACGAAAAAGTACGTATAGATGTGGAACGGGAAAATATTCTCTCGGAATTGAAAAGGCTGAATGGGGGAAAGAAAATCTCTTTTGAGACATCCGACTTTCATTTATCTCCTCTTCCTGCTAATTTTGAAGATTGGTATTCGGGAGCAGAAGTCAAGAGTCCGGTCTTGCAATACGTCAGAGCACAAGTGGAAATCAATGAAAAGAGAATCAAATTGAACCGTGCGCTGGGATTGCCTAAATTTTCGGCGGGCTATATGAGCGAGAAACTTGCAGGTGAACACTTTCAAGGCGTTACGGTTGGAGTTTCCGTTCCATTGTGGGCAAACAAAAATCGCATCAAGCAGTCTAAAGCGGCTGCCCAAACAGCCCGTACAGTAGCAGAGGATACCCGCATGCAATTTTACAACAGGCTTCAAAACCTTTTTCTGAAAGCGTCCGGCTTACAGCAGTCTGTCACAACGTATCGGAGTTCACTGGATAGTTTTAACAATGCTGTTCTTTTGAAAAAAGCATTGGATATGGGGGAAATTTCCTTGTTAGATTATCTACTGGAAATGCAATATTATTATGATGCTGTAGAAAATGCTTTAGCCGCTGAGAAAGACTTTGAGTTGGCTTTGGCTGATTTATCCGCTGTAGAATTATAAATCTCCTCTTAGAAACAAGTATGGTACTCGTCAATACATAGTAAAATAATAAGAAAGTATGAAACGGGTACCTGCTTTTTTGAATATTTAGTTTGGGATAACCATCAGAATATTGTAATTTTGCACAGTCATTAAGAATGAGTAAGAAACACTGTATGAAGAAAATAATATCTATATTATTTTTATTGTTGACCAGTATCGCGGTAGTGGTTCATGCAGTTGTGCCGCATCATCATCACAACAAACTGTTCACTTCTGCTATCAGTTTCTTAGGTGAAGATACCAATACTCTTTTCGACCATCATGATGCCAAATTCATTCATCATATAAGCAATGCGGTCATTTATGTGTACGATGCCCAGCAATCTACAGCAGATGTTTTGCCGTTGCAGGCTTGTCCGATTGACAATTCACCTCTATATCAGGCAGATTTATATGGTATTTCTGTTATTCTAAAGCCCTATCTTGCTTTTGGTTATCCTGCCGTAATTATTAATTCTCTTGGATTAAGAGCACCCCCTTTCTGCTAATTTAATTTTAGACTGGAAAAGAGAGTATTTTACTTATTTGGAATAAACACGATTGATTATTCCAAGACATTTTGTATCATTTTAATTCAAGAAAAGAATTATGTTGAAAAGAATAAATGATGGAGGTGTCTTATGGATATCGGGAGTAAGGTAAA
>DXOJ01000429.1 GCA_019412865.1 Bacteroides sp.
CGATGACTTTAAAGGAGTAGACATTGCTTTCACTTCTGCCGGTGCAGGAACATCTAAGGAGTTCGAGAAAACAATTACCAAGTATGGTGCTGTGATGATCGACAACTCCAGCGCTTTCCGTATGGATGCCGATGTGCCTTTGGTGGTGCCTGAAGTAAATGCAGAGGATGCATTGGAACGTCCGCGCGGCGTTATCGCCAACCCGAATTGTACGACTATCCAGATGGTAGTTGCACTGAAAGCCATCGAAAAGCTTTCTCATATAAAAACTGTGCACGTGTCTACCTATCAGGCAGCAAGTGGTGCGGGTGCCGCTGCCATGGACGAATTGTACGAACAATATCGTCAGGTATTGGCAAACGAACCTGTGACTGTAGAGAAGTTTGCCTATCAGTTGGCTTTCAACCTGATTCCGCAGATCGATGTGTTTACAGAAAACGGTTATACGAAAGAAGAGATGAAGATGTATAATGAAACACGCAAGATCATGCATTCTGACGTAAAAGTTAGCGCAACTTGCGTACGTGTTCCTGCATTACGTGCTCACTCTGAAAGTATTTGGGTAGAAACTGAACGTCCGATTTCCGTAGAAGAGGCTCGTGAAGCATTCGCTAACGGTGAAGGTCTGGTTCTGCAGGACAATCCTGCCGAAAAAGAATATCCGATGCCGTTGTTCCTGGCAGGTAAAGATCCGGTATACGTAGGCCGTATCCGCAAAGACCTGACAAACGAAAACGGATTGACTTTCTGGATTGTAGGTGACCAGATTAAGAAAGGGGCTGCCCTGAATGCTGTTCAGATTGCCGAATATTTGATTAAAGTAAAAAATATCTAATATAACAGACTGGATATAATATCCGGACAACTATAGATAAGCCCAATAAATCAGCCGGTTTGCAATGTGATAGTGATCACAATGCAAGCCGGTTTTTTATTCTCCAAGCCGTAATTAGAGAGAAAATACCTATTCGCAGGTAAGAAGTCACTAGTTATAGGTATCAGCATTTACCAAAATAACTATTTATAGTGATTGATAGAAAGTCACTTTTTATCGAATTTTGCGCAAAACTTATCTATGAAATATTGTCTTTTTAATATAGCATTCTGGGGGCTACTATTTTTCAATTTATTTGAGGCCGCAGCTAATTCAAACATCTATACAATCTCGGGACGTGTGACCGAGGCAAAAACGAATTCCCCTTTGCCTGGTGCTTCTATTCTCATTAAAGGTACCTATTTGTGGGCCGTATCCAATCAGAAAGGAGAATTTACGATACAAGGAGTACAGGAAGGGAAATATAATCTGGAGGTTTCTTTTTTGGGTTATGTACCGGCAACAATTCCCGTAAATGTGCGCAGCAATATCAATAACTTTCCTATCATACTCAAAGAAAATACACTTGCACTGGATGATGTAGTCGTTACTGCACAAGCACCCAAAAATGAATTAAACACGACGCTCACTATCGGAAATCATGCATTGGAACATCTACAGGTGTCCAACGTGAGCGATATCTCCGCTCTCCTTCCGGGAGGAAAAACTAAAGTGCCGGATCTTACCACCAATAATATCTTCTCATTACGCGACGGAGGGTCAACAGCCGGTAATGCCGCATTTGGAACAGCCGTAGAAGTGGATGGAGTTCGTATTGGAAACAATGGTTCGTTTGGCAATATGAACGGAGTGGATACCCGGAATATCACTGTTGCAGATATTGAATCGGTGGAAGTCATCACCGGAGTGCCTTCGGCAGAATATGGAGACTTGAATAGTGGTATGGTCAAGATTCACACCCGGAAAGGGAAAACACCCTGGAACATATTGCTATCTATCAATCCTCGCACCGAACAGGCTTCATTTGCTAAAGGATTGGATTTAGGAAACGATAAAGGAGTCATCAACATAAACGGTGAGTGGACCAAGGCTACTCAAAAGTTGGTATCTCCCTATTCTTCTTATACAAGAAGGGGATTCTCTGCCGGATATAGCAACACGTTCCGCAACGTATTAAGATTCGACATCGGTGTTACAGGCAATATCGGAGGAATGAATACCAAAGATGATCCTGATGCCTATTCGGGAGAATACAACAAAGTGAGAGATAACGTATTCCGGGCAAACACTTCACTGGCCTGGCTGCTCAACAAATCGTGGATAACCAACCTTAAGTTCGACGCATCGATATACTACAATGATAACAACTCCCACGCGCATACGTTCTACTCCTATGCATCGGAGCAACCGGCTGTTCATGCCACAGAGGAAGGATATTTTATTATTGCTGTCCGATGAAACTTTTTAAGCTGAAATAATAAAGGGCTGTTT
>DXOJ01000043.1:0-206 GCA_019412865.1 Bacteroides sp.
ACATTACCTTTTCCTACAGGCAAGTGATAGAAGGCGGACAGCTGATCTTGGTGTGAATCCAATACAGCGGTTACGAAATCTGCACAAGAGACAACTACCGGCTTGGTGCCATGATTATTTTTTTTCTTTAGAAGATATTCAACTATTTCACTCGCAGATGATAAAATTTCATATTGCTGAACATATTTGCTTTGGCACACGTATGG
>DXOJ01000043.1:216-13493 GCA_019412865.1 Bacteroides sp.
CTACCACAAGAGGCCTCAATCCCTTATAGCCCAGCGAGCGTACTACTCCAAGGGTATTATGATGGTTGCCACCAATGACGATTACCTTATTTTGTTTCATTCTCGTAGAGGTTGATAAACTTGGCACACACATTTTTTGAATCGTACTGCTCCACATCTTTCACTTTGAACTGGGAAGAATAGTCCTCCTTGACGAATGCGTCGAAGTTGGTACACTCCTGTGCGGAAAACTCAGTAGAGATATTTAAAATAGGCCTCTTTGAGATGCTATAGTCAATCAACTTACTTGGTGTCTGTACACCAGAGTTGTTGTTGATATTGATAAGAAAATCCATCGAACTCATTACCTTAACCAATTCTGCACGAGGGATGTATCTGCGAATCTCCAGTTTGTCACCTAACGTTTCCTTGAAGTCTCCGAAGACAGTGTTTGATGGCACATACACGATAAACTTGAAGTCGTAATCAACCTTAGTGAGGTACTCCAAGAACTGCCTTGGATCTCTCATATTTGGATATACTGCGCCGGAATAGAAGAAGGTTGGCATAGGGTTCTTCTTGTAATCCACGAGCTCGAAAGAGCTGAAATCGACACTCTGAGGGATGATACTTATCTTGTTGCGCACCTCCTCGTAATATGCTTCACGTCCGTTCTCAACAGGAATCACAATTTGGTCAGTCATCTTGCCCCAGAACTTCTCCAATGGCTGTTGGGGCAGTTTCCAACGCTTCACATCCGGATCACCCATAAATGGATCACCACAGTCGGATGCCCAATATTTGAACTTCAAGTGTTTCAGGTGTTTCTTCTTATAGTAGGCGGCTCCCCAGTGAACGCCGTATGGATGAGCAATGGTGATGAGGTAGTCAAACTCGCCCTCTACCTTCAATGCTTTGATTGCCTTGAAGAAATATTCGCAACGAGGGTAGTCAATGACGTTACACAGCAGACGTGTCAAAGCTCTCTGAAGGATGTTCTTCTTCAAGTAACCATCACTATCAGGATTGCCGAAACAAGTCTTACCTAAGGTCTTGATGCGTAAGTTAGGCAGTTCTGCCTCCATCTGCGTATAGTCATACTTACCTAAAATGGTATAGAGTGTCACATCATGCCCCATCTTGGCAAAACCTTTTGCTAGTTCGGTAGTGCGAAACGAACGGGCTGATATATGTGGGAACATCGTTCCCGAAATTATTACAATCTTCATACGAATAGATATCTGATAAATGAGAAGACAGGAGATAATACAAAACCCAAATCAAGTACAGCTGTTACATCTTTATATAAATAGAACAGGTTCATAAACCATACAAAAGGAAGTGCATATACAAGCTTCTGATACTTGAAATCACCAAAGGTTACTAGGAAGGAATATGCTACGAGGGCGTAATTTACAGCAAAGAAACGACGCCCAAATGTAGGAATAATCATTCCAAGGTTAGCAATGGTTGCTAAAATCAACATAAATCGAATAACCGGAATGGCCTTCTCGTTATTAATATTCTTCTCATTCAATGCTATTAAGAGAATCAAAAAATCAACATAATGCCTTACCAAAGTCTTAAAAAACAAGCTAACCCAATAAAAACCTGTTCCTTGAGACAGACTTTGTATATATTCTTGATCCGTATAAAAATCGACCTTCTTACTTATCGCAAACGGTAAGTTAATATTTCCGAAAGGCAAAATATGGAAATCCTCTGCAACCACTGAGAATATCCAGCTGATACAGAATAGAATAATTAGCGGATTTCTAAAACTCTTGAGAAAGTATGCTACGACAAGGATTACTGGAAAGACAGCAAATGAAGCATGAACCATCGGT
This sequence comes from Bacteroides sp., assembly GCA_019412865.1. Taxonomy (GTDB): domain Bacteria; phylum Bacteroidota; class Bacteroidia; order Bacteroidales; family Bacteroidaceae; genus Bacteroides. The sequence continues at coordinate 2,043 of DXOJ01000043.1, forward strand.
ATGCAAGCTGCCAGCAACAGATACAATGGTTTCTTATCATAGAATATCTTAAAAACACAGTACAATCCTATCCACGAGGCAGTCCAGAAACGAGCACCATTGATATTATATATGTTATTCCATAAGAACAAACACGTCAATATAATACATATCAGTGAATTCGTGAAATTCTCCTCCTCGACAAAGTACCGTAGGCATTTCATTTGAAAGAATGCAAACACGAAAGCTAATGCCAAGAAGAAGAAATGATAATTATGTGTTACACTGCCAACAAAATAGGACATTGTCACGATATAAATATCCTGTGCCCCCGTGTCAAATTTAAAATAGTCTGATAGATAAGTTATGAACTGTCCCGAGGAAATATCCTTACTCTGTTCAAATTCCATACGCATAGAGATACCATCTGCACTACCTTCTACACGTTGTGTTCCAACGCTAAAGCATAAACCAAAACACAAGCAAAACAAGAACAGAGCAATCCTAGACTGCCTTGCTGCCAGGTTCTTCATTGCAGAAAAAAAGCCCAACACTGGAGATACCCAAAATAGAATTATTGAGTTATTCGATTTCATATCAAATAATAGCCATTGAAGCGAATAATTGTTAATTAGTAACTATCCCTAATACTTCACCTCCTTGGATGACTCTTGTAGTAGGTCTTTTGATAGCAAACAGTGGAAAGAGTGTATCTGAATCGTTGGTGAATTCTGGTACTTGGCTCCATATTGCCATTCTTTGCTTTACCTCATCTAACACATCAGGGAAAGAACTGCTGTATTCGCCTAATCGATCCATGAGGGCACGATTATTCCATTCCATGTTGTGCTGCATAATTGTATCGAACAAAGCATCTGTGAAAGCTGTCCCTGTAGCACTTCCATGAGCACATGTATTGTACTGTGTAGATTGGATAATTTCAATATGGGGGACAGTTTTCTCTATGAGGCTGTTGTAGTACTCTTTACACCATTGCCCATTTAACTGATATCCTCTAGAGAACGCGCGTTGTTCAAGGACAAGGCTGGCATCCGCTGTAGCGACATACGAACGGCAAGCATCAACAATAATAATACGCTTCATAGGAGTGGAGTAACCTATGGCAGTCTTCAAAAAATTAATCGATACAACTGTCTTTTTGTCTTCCAACTGAAAGCTGTCTGTTCCATTTATAGCTGCACCATGTCCAATAAAGACTATCAATGAATAATCTACATCAGGTTTGTTCAGTTCCGTAAACTTGAAACCAAAATCAGTCTTAAGACATACACCACCATTGAAGCGGTCAACCTCCAAGATCTCATCCTCCCGCCAATAACCACCTGCAGGACTTTGTAAAAAACTCTTGTAGCGGATGTAAGCATTCTCAACTGTTGCCACGTAATTATTATCCCCTTTCCACCCGGCATTCATTATCATTAATACTCTCCGTTTCATGTTCTTTTGATGATAAAAATGGGCTACTTCAGGACCTTGTCAAGAGTGATAAAGAAAGTTTCTGATTTTTTTCGCTCTATTTGAATTGCTTCTTCAATACGCTTTGACTCTTCCTCCTTATGCGTGAGACAATAATGCACAGTATCCATAAACTTTTCATAATCAAAATTCTTCTGATAGAAAAGACGGTCAGTTAATCCGAGATTGGTCATCAGTTGTGCATACTTACTCATATACTCCTGTTCAAAGTCATCTACAACTAATGTAGGTACATGATTGATTATTCCCAAACATGCCCCATGGAAGAAATGCGTAATATTCAACGACATTTGACCGTAGAGATTATACCATTCGTAGGGCGATACATTATTCATAAATCGACAACGGCTATCAATGAGATCATGTCTTGGGTTGTCGCGAGTGTAGAAATGTAGCAAATCATATGTCCCACTCAGATCTTTGCGTAACTTATCAATTTCAGGGAGTACACGCGTCATGAAAGATATGCTCTTCTTATTGCTAAGTACAAAATTCTTCCGCAATGTGCTTTTTGCAAGTCGCATATCTGTTGCTGGATTCAAGAAGATGGTAGGATCGTGATTCAAATTTACGGTTTTGCCTAAATCCAAACTTTCAACAAAACTTTTAGTCGCTCCATCACGTACTCCAATGTAATAGAAGCTTGACAAATGATTCTTTATCAAATCTCGCTCCTCCTTCGGGATAGCGTCAAAACGAGTAGAAAATGCAGACGCAGCAAAACTCATTTTGATTACGTTTTTGAGTTTGTCACCGAACAACCAATATGGATTATCTATGGGCATCTTTCCTTGATACGCCCATACAGCATCACTACCTACGATTACAATATCATAATTCTTGCTGATAAAATCACATAAATCTTCTGTATTTTCAGTGATGAATGTCTTTGATGAAAGAGGAAGTCTTTTCAAATCAGACTGAAATCTTTGATATTTGAAATAATACTCAAGACCGAAAGGAATATTTTTCATTGGAGCCTTGTACATATTATGCTTTCGCAGATATTCAAAATCAATGACTTCAACTTGATGTTCAGGGTATCTTGACATAAGTTCGTGAGACAACGCATAGCATTGCATGAATGCACCATAATTAATGCTACGGTGAAATGTTAATATACCAATTCTCATAACTAATCAAATGTTGTGTAATCAGAAATAGGGAAACGGCAAGATTGAGCAGCCTTGAATGCATCAGGCAAATGACCGACTGCAAGTAAGACTATTGGAGCTTCATCAGAAGCGATATTGCCTAACTTCCAAATCTTTTTCAACCTGTCTTCTGGTATTCCAAGATTTAATGGTATGCAACCCAAACCAACAGAATGTAATGCATACATAAGGCTCATAGAATACATACCGCCATTAATGTACCATTGATTATTCTCGTCTGCAAAAAAAGCTTTTCTTGTAGATGTAACGATGATAATTGCTCCTACCATATCTTTAAACTGGCGAGCTCCAGTCTGTATGTCAAGAATATCAATAATGTTCTGTTTCTGAGTAAAAACATGCGCTCCCCATGGCTGACGATTACACGCAGATGGAGTATATGATGCTATTTCAAGTGCTTTTTCCAACAAATCTCTTGATACAGATTCATTCGTAAAAGTTCGAACACTATGACGTGATTTCACAAAATCAAAGTACAAGATATCAATTGCTTTTTGGTTCTCTTCCTTTGTAAGATAAACCTCACCTCCACAAAGATTCTTATTAGCCTCCCATGATTGTACCTTAGGCTCCAACTTTTGATACATAGCCTTGATATTGGCATCAAGAGCATTTTCTGCTTCATTAAACTCCATATATCGTTTGATGATGGACAGAGTAAAGACAAGCATCTCTTGATCTTTATATTTATCATAGTAATCAGAAAGCATATCCAGAATAGATATCACCTTTGGTACACCAAATCCTGGACGGCAATCTTTTAATGAAAGCCCCTTTTCAATAACGTGAACTTCCTTTATTATCAGAAATTTATATTTTCTCATATCTGAATCAGTATTGATAGCTCCATATTCTTTGAGAAGTGTGCGATACTCTGGTGTCAATAACTTAAATGCCATATACCTCCATTTGAGAGGGCGAAACAGTTTCTTTATTATCGATTTGATCATAAATCTATATACTTTGTTTTTAGCTTTTCAAATTGTTCTTTGGGGATATATCCGTAGTATTCAGGGTGCTTAGGCATCTTAACCTTGTCCTTAACAAGATACTTGATTACCTTGGCTGGGTTGCCCGCAACAACACAGTAACCATCTGTAAATGATTTAGTTACAACACTCCCTCCCCCAACAATGGTAGATGGTCCTAATTCGACTCCTGCCATGATTAATGAGTTCATACCTATCCAACAGTAATCGCCAATTTTTATAGGCTTGCCAACGGCTTTATCCCTCTCGTAAAGGTCATGATTTGAACTAAGGATTCCAACATTAGGACCAAAGCGGACATAATCGCCTATCCAAATACCACCTGCACCTGCAATATAGGCTCCAGGACGACCAATCTTGCTATTTATGCCTACATAAATCTTACGAGGATGTGTTACCAGACAAGTCTTATCCTTTGGCCAATAGATCTTATTTATGCCCAAACGAAACTTTAGATAGTCCAAGTAGTTATTGGGCAAAATGGTAGATGACATAAACTTTCGCCATCCACTGAAGAAAGGAACAATACAACAGACTGCTACCTTAATCAACTGTTTCATTTTTTCGATATGAGAGGTTTTATTATTGATAGATAATCTAACTTTGCCATCTTGCTATACACAAGGTAAATAATGATATACGAAATGAGACTGGAGAAGAGCATCACAATAGGAGTCTGCATATTGCAAAAATCAAGTAACCATCTCAAAATATACATCATTATAAATGACGGTACGATAATCTTTCCGATGAGCCCCAATGGGAACAGTTCGTGAAGTTTTACTTGGAACATCTTTGCGATTACAGACAGTAATACGAAGATTCTGGCAACATGCAATACCAATGAAACCACTGATACTGAATAAGGAGAATCTGTCAGAAGGACACTGATATACTCCATTGACCAAATCAGTACTGCAAATATAGCTGTGACTCGTGCGTAAAATTTTACTTTGCCTGTATTAATTAGAAATGGTGCAAATACTATCAGAGAGAAGATATAGGTAAGAATCTTTATCCTAAAATAAATTTGGGATGTCTCATACTTGCCACCATAGAGCACCACCATTATCACATCAGCAAATACCCAACAGTAGACGATGATTGGATAAATCAACAAGGCTGTCTTCTTGTACACACTATTCCAAAGCGGATAGGCAGTTTGATTAAGATTGACCTTTTCGTGCGCCATTCGTGAAAAAATTGGTGAGAGTACAGTTGAACATGCACCTACTATCATTCCCACAAATGGTAGTTCCATAGAACCGTTGGAGAACTCGGCAAAGACCTCTGTGCCGAAATAGCGGCTGATAAAGAACTGGTCGGATGAGTTCATCAACACACCCCAAAGACTTGCATATAAAAGTGGAAGAGAGAATTTGAATATCTTTTTGTATGAAATATGTGTCGGAAGTTTTTTATTCTTCCTGATAGGATGAAACTTAAGATATAGAGCAAGGAGCGCGCTAAACAAAGAAGCAACGACAAAGCCGATTATCCCCCCAATATAGTCAAGATTCCATATCACGATAGGAAGTGCTACGCAACAAAGCATAACCACTCTTGTAAAGATGGTATAACCAGCAAGAAACTTGTTTTCTTTGTATGTTGAAAGAATACCATCCAGTCCCATAGTAGGAAGCATCAAGAATGGAACTGGTGCAAAATATCGTAACGCAACTTCCAAGTCTGGGTTGTTAAGAATCTGCGCAATGATAGGAGCTCCGACAAATAAAATCACAGAAAATGCTCCTCCGAGAATGAAGAACAAACGTGTAATCTTATTTATCAGGTCTTTTGCTTCATCTGGGCTAACTCTTGGCAGAAAGTATGAGTATGCTTTAGGTAGTCCAAAGGTGAATACGGTAAGGAGCGTCTGATACACATACATCACCTGTCGGTATGTGCCATAATCACCCTTATCGAAATATCGGCTTAATATCATTGAGCTGACAATAGAGAAGCCAAATGAAAAAAGGCTTCCAATTGCCACCCATGCTGCTTGTTTAGAATTATTTGTTGACATTAATCTATTTGAATTTTTATTGCAACAGGTAGTGGTATTGAACTACAAACCATACAATTCCAACTATGTACCTACTTATTCATTTTGATTAGATGTGATATACCTTCTCCACCTTATGGAGCACATTGCAGCAGTCGAGAACTACCTTACTCTTGAGGCGCTCTTCATTCTCAAATATGTGTTGGTGCTTAACGAGTACTACAACCATATCCATATCGCTGAGGAACTCGTCGAAGCTAGAGTACTGGTTCTCTGCAATCTTATGCCCTTCAAGAAATGGATCATAGCAGCAGAGAGGACGTGCGAGATGACGCTCTTGTGCTTCGAGTATCTGGAGAGCCGGAGACTCGCGATAGTCATCTACATTCTCCTTGTAGGTGAGGCCGTAGAGACCCACCTTACGGTTGTCAGTGATGCCGTTCTCCTTCATAATCTCGTAGATGCGGTTAAGAACAAAAGTTGGCTGAGAGTCGTTGGTCTTCATTGACTCGTCGATAACCTTAGCGAGCTGAGGATAATCACCTACTAGGAACCAAGGATCTACTGAGATGCAGTGCCCCCCTACACCAGGACCTGGTTGAAGGATGTTAACGCGAGGGTGCATATTGCAGATGCGGATGATTTCATAAACATCCATATTGTCGTGACGGCAGATGCGTGCGAGCTCGTTGGCGAATGCGATGTTAACAGCACGGAATGTGTTCTCAACAACCTTGGTCATCTCTGCAGTTCGGATGTCGGTAACGACAATGTCGCCCTGACAGAAGGATGCATAACATGACTTCACCTTCTCGCCAATCTCGCGAGAGTCGGCACCTACGGTACGGTTGTTATGAATGAGCTCATAGACCATATTGCCAGGGATGATGCGCTCAGGAGCATGAACAAGGTTGATGTCTTCACCAATCTTAAAGCCGTTCTCCTCAATGACAGGACGTACGAACTTGTCTATAGTGCCAGGGCTAACAGTTGACTCGATGACTACGGTTGCACCCTTAGGGCATACCTTCATAACTTCCTTTACGGCTGCTACTACATAGCAAGCATCTACCTTCTTTGAGAACTTGTCATAAGGAGTAGGTACTGAGACGATGTACATGTCTGTCTTCTGATACTCAGTGGTGAACTTTATACCTGCCCTGAGGGCGTTCTGGAAAAGTTCATCAAGACCATCCTCCTTGAAGGTGGTGTGACCTGCATTGAGGGTGTCAACGAGCTGCTTGTTATAGTCTGTACCAATAATCTCAACTCCGTGAGATGCCATCATGAGGGCTGTTGGAAGCCCAATATAGCCCAAGCCAATTACATTAATCATGTTGTTTACTATTATTTATTTTTGATTCTATTACAATTTAATATTTACTTTTTCTCCATTCAATTTCTTAATGTATGCAGGATTACCAGCTACCATATAATTGTTGGAAACGCTTTTCACCACAACAGATCCTGCTGCAATTATGACATTATCACCTATGGTAATATCGCCAAGGACAATTGCACCTGTAGCTATTCTAACATTATTTCCAATTGTTGGCTTCATAAGAGATTTCTGAAGGTTTTATTTTTCAGCAAAGTGATTATCAAGTTTTTTGCCCCACCTATTTCAGATATTCCTTTTAGGTCGGCATCTATATACTCACTATTCTTGTAATACCCTATCAAGCATAAAGGCCATATGGGTAAGAAAAACAGAAACCGAATGAATAAATCTATATAGTGCATATTAACTATATCTTTCTATCTCTTCACCATTGAGGATACGTGCGATACGCTCACAAGCTTTGCCATCTCCGTATGGATTAACGGCTTGTGACATCTTGCGATATGCCTCTTCATCTTCGAGGAGAGTGCTGACTTCGGTCATGATCTTGTCGTAGTCAGTCCCTACAAGGTGGACGGTGCCAGAAGCAAGAGCTTCAGGACGCTCAGTGGTGTCACGCATCACGAGAACAGGTTTGCCAAGGCCTGGAGCTTCCTCCTGAATTCCTCCTGAATCGGTAAGAACGATGGTGGCCTTCGACATGAGATGGACGAACTCAAGGTACTGGAGGGGCTCGATGAAAAAGAAGTTCGGACGAGTAAGATCTTCACCAAACACTTCATGGATAGGCTTGCGCACATTAGGGTTGAGGTGCATCGGGTAGACAAAATCAACCTCTGGATAGTTCTCAGAGAGGTCCTTCATGGCTGTAACCATACGGATGAAGCCGTCACCGAAGTTTTCTCTTCTATGGCCAGTAATCAGTACCAGCTTCTTACCACCATTGAGACGAGTCACATCATAGCCTGCTGCAGCAAGGACTTTATTCTGCTCCTCTGCAAGAGCTTCGTCTATCTTAAGCTTATCGACCACCATGTGAAGTGCATCGACGACGGTGTTGCCGGTGACGTAAATGCTACCATGAGCTTTCTCTTCAAGGAGGTTCTTCTCGGAGAGTAGAGTTGGCGAAAAGTTATAGGTGGCTATGCGACCAGTAATCTGACGGTTCATCTCCTCTGGCCATGGGCTGTAGATGTTATGGGTGCGAAGACCAGCTTCTACGTGACCTACAGGAATCTGTGCGTAGAACGCTGCAAGAGCACTTGCGGTGGATGTGGTAGTATCACCATGTACAAATACCACATCAGGACGGCACTCCTTGAACACATCACGAAGTCCAGTGAGGACACGTGCAGTAACATCGGTGAGGTCCTGACCTTGCTTCATGATGTTTAGGTCATAATCCGGCTTCACATCGAAGATCTGGAGCACTTGGTCGAGCATTTCACGATGCTGACCTGTGACGCATACAATGGTTTCAAACTCTTCCGATCTCTTCTGGAACTCCTTCACTAATGGGCACATTTTGATTGCCTCAGGACGTGTTCCGAAAACTAACATGACTTTCTTTGCCATAATATATCTCTGTTTTTAGAAAGTTTTACTTCGCAAGATTTGCAATTCCATTGAGCTCATTCTGGATGTATTCAAGAGCAACAATCTTGGCCTTAGTCTCTTCAAGGTTCAGACGACGAGTATTGTCTGAGTTGAACTCCAACAACTCACATCGTTTTGAATTACCTTCAGTAAAGTACTGATCGTAGTTCAAACTACGGTTATCAGCCGGCACGCGATAGAAGTCACCCATATCCTCTGCCTTGGCGCACTCCTCATTAGTAAGGAGAGTCTCATACATCTTCTCGCCGTGGCGGATACCGATAACTTTGATGTCTTCCTTCTTACCTCCGAAAAGCTCACAAACAGCTTCACCCTGGGTCTGGATGGTGCAGGCAGGTGCTTTCTGAACAAGGATATCCCCGTTCTGACCATGTTCAAAGGCGAAGAGGACGAGATCAACAGCTTCTTCAAGACTCATGATGAAACGTGTCATCTTTGGCTCTGTGAGAGTAATAGGATTACCATTGCGAATCTGATCGATCCACAAAGGGATAACTGAACCACGAGAACACATGACATTACCATAACGAGTACAGCAAATCTTGGTGTCACCTGAATAGCGGCTCTTTGCTACTGCAATCTTCTCTTCGATGGCCTTGGTAATACCCATCGCATTGATTGGATACGCAGCCTTATCCGTTGACAGACAGATAACTGCACCAACTTTTGCCTCAATGGCAGCGGTAAGGACATTATCTGTACCAATTACATTTGTCTTGACGGCTTCCATTGGGAAAAATTCGCAAGAAGGAACCTGCTTGAGGGCAGCTGCATGGAAGATGTAGTCAACACCAGGCATAGCATTCTTGCACGACTGGAGGTTACGCACATCGCCGATGAAGAACTTGATTTTGCTTGCATGTTCAGGATATTTTGTCTGATATTCATGGCGCATATCATCCTGTTTCTTCTCGTCGCGGGAGAAGATGCGAATCTCTGCGATATCTGTTTTCAAAAAACGATTAAGAACTGCATTGCCAAAGGAACCAGTACCTCCGGTAATCATAAGGGTTTTACCTGCAAAAATTGACATATTATTATAATGTGTTTCGATTATTACTCTTTATCTACTTTGTCGAAATACGTGTCAGGTCTCTCTGGATTGAATATCTCATTGCAATACATCACTGTCACCAAATCTTGTGTATTAGAAAGGTTGATGATGTTGTGAGTATAGCCAGGAAGCATGATCACGCTCTGGATATGATCACCACTTACTTCGTATTCAAGAATCTCTGCATTAGGGTCATTTTCATTACGAAGCTGAATGAGTCCATGACCTGAAACAACGATGAACTGCTCCCACTTGGTGTGATGCCAATGCTCACCCTTAGTGATTCCCGGTTTGCTGATATTGATCGAAACCTGACCACAATTAAGTGTATGCACAAGTTCTGCAAAAGAACCTCTATTATCGCAATTCATCTTCAAATCAAAGATTGCCTTCTCTTTTGGAAGATAACTGAGATATGTGCTGAACAGACGTTTTGCAAAAGAGTCTGCTGGTATATCTGGAATCATCAAGGTTTTTGGCATCTCGGCAAACTTGTGTAGAAGTTCAACTATCTTTCCAAGCTTTACATGATGGGTTACAGGAGTGGCACAATAACGTCCTTCTGAAGTGAGTACTGTCTCAACACCATCGAACTCGCAATGGTGTTCCTCACCTTTCAATGCGTATATCAACTCCTCTACCAAGTCATCAATATAGAGGAGTTCCATATCAACAGTTGGGTCATTGACTTGTATGGGCAGGTCATTGGCGATGTTGTTGCAAAAGGTTGCTACTGCTGAATTGTAGTTTGGCCGACACCACTTGCCATAGATGTTAGGGAAACGATAGACAAGCACCTTAGCTCCTGTCTCTTCTCCATACTGGAACATCAATTCTTCACCAGCCTTCTTACTCTTGCCATATTCGCTGTTTCCGAAACGGCCTGCAAGGGTGGCTTGGATTGAGCTGCTAATCATCACAGGACAGTTGTTCTTATACTTCTTTAGAGTATTCAGGAGGACTGTAGCGAAGCCGAAGTTGCCTTCCATAAGCTCTTTTGGATCTCGTGGACGATTGACACCTGCAAGGTTGAAAACGAAGTCACAATCCTTACACCACTGGGCAAGTTGCTCGGGTGTGGAGTCAAGGTCATACTCGAAAACTTCGTCTATAACCAAGTCACCATAGCACTTTGCCTTGCCAGTCTTGATATTGTTGAGTTGAGCACAAAGGTTCTTACCTACGAATCCTTTGGCACCAGTTACTAGAACTTTCATTGCTTTAGATTTCTTTTCTCCACACCATCTTATTTACAACCCCAACGTATGACTGGATGATTTTGACCACCTTGGTTGATACATTCTCATCAATATAGTTAGGTACAGGTGTACCATAGTCACCACTCTTAACGAGTTCAACAGCAGTATCTACGCTTTGGAGGAGACCTTTCTCGTCGATGCCTGAAAGGATGAAGCCCGCCTTGTCGAGTGATTCCGGACGTTCTGTAGAGGTTCGGATGCAGACTGCTGGGAAAGGATGGCCTACGCTTGTGAAGAAGCTGCTCTCCTCTGGAAGTGTACCTGAGTCTGATACCACTGCAAAGGCATTCATCTGGAGGCAATTGTAATCGTGGAATCCAAGAGGCTGCTGAACCTGTACACGTGAGTCAAGCTGGAAGCTAGATGATGCGAGACGGTTGCGACTGCGTGGGTGACAGCTGTAAAGGATTGGCATATCGTACTTCTCAGCCATAGCATTAATGGCAGAGAAGAGACTGAGGAAGTTCTTCTCGGTGTCAATATTCTCCTCGCGATGAGCTGAGAGAAGAATGTACTTGCCCTTCTCCAAACCAA
>DXOJ01000430.1 GCA_019412865.1 Bacteroides sp.
GTTCTATACTTGAACAGGTTTTTCATTTTATCATTTTTATTATTCACTGCATCGTTTTTCAAAACTGATGCAATTAAGGTATTCAGGCTTTTAGTCCGGTTTATGCTAATCAGATGGGAGTGGTGGGTGCGTTGAGAATGAATGGAAAATTTCGTAAGAAATAGTAAGCTGAACATAGAAGAAGAAATAAAAAGGATTGAGCTTCAGACGGTTGATCCTTTGGATAGAATCAGGCAGATCATTGGTGTCGTACAGGTTTCACTGACCTCGCTGAAAATAGCTGTTGCCGGATATCAGTTTCGAAGTGCTGAAGAAGAGATTCTTTTCTTTAAAGTATCGAAACCGCAGATTTCCGGTCTGTTGATGTTTTATGTCCGTTTGTATCAGATTGAAAAGAATCGTATCGACAAATCTCTGTCATCCCAATGCAGATATCTGAAGATTGAATTGGAGAACCTGCAAAAATCATTTTTGAATAATGACTTTTATGAATATTATCGTGTCGGTCGGACAGAGCTTGATAGCCACTATTTCATTCGGGAGAATTATGATATTCTTTCTGATATACATTGTCATCTACTGGATAGAGATATTTCTTTTACCACCTTGCATGATTCGAGTGTTGCAGAAATTTTGGCGAATAATCGTTTGATAGAATATGTGTCGGAAGAAATAGAGCAACTGACAGAGAAACTTCATCTTAAATTCACTTTCATTGTAGACAGTAAACTGTTGCAATGGACGGACAGTAAAGTTGCTTTGGTTGAGTTTATCTATGCCTTGTATGCAGGTAAATGCTTTAATAATGGAAATACGAGTTTGAAAGACATTGCTTTTTGTTGCGAAACACTGTTTAATATCGAGATAGGTGATTTTTATCGTATATTCTTGGAAATCAGGAATAGAAAGAAAAGCAGAACCCAATTTCTGGATAAGTTGAAAGAACAGATTATAAAGATGATGGATGAGCTTGACAGATAAATTTCAGGGCGTCTTGTGACATCTTGTGAATTATACAAATGGCTATTATCCAACTTTGCGGAGAAATATAATTGATTCACAAAGAAAGATAATCGCTTTTGTATAGTTATGGAAACAACATTTACATGGGAGATAAGGGTGAAGAATTGCCCCTTATTAATTAAGAAATGCAGTCACTGTGATAGTGACCGCTTTTATTGCAGTGATAAGTTCAGGATGAATGCACAGAAGAAAAACATTGATGTCTGGCTGATTTATAGATGTGTGAAATGTGATAACACTTGTAATATGACTCTGTTGTCACGAACTAAACCCGACTTGATTGATAAAAAGCTCTTTCACAGCTTTTCTATGAATGACAGGGAAGTTGCCTGGCAATATGCCTTTTCTGCCGGAGTGGCAAGTAGGAATAATCTTCAATTAGATTATGACAGTGTTGAATATGAGGTGATAAATACCGTCTCTTTAGAAGACATCCTGAATATGAGTAGTGAGATCATAAGTATCCAAGTCAAGTGTGATTTCGACTTGAGCCTTAAATTATCCTCATTGATAAAAAGATGTCTGCCTCTTTCCAGTACCGCTTGAAGCTGCTGTTTGAAAAAGGGTATATTTCTTTACTTTCCGGCAAAACATCTTCCAAGTGTAAGGTAAAGAATGGCGATACTATTTTGATGGATCGAAAAAGCCTGATTGATTTCTTGGGATAAAATCGGTTTTACAGTTTTTTTTAATAGCTTTGTGAAATGATAATTCGCATTCTGTAAAAGAGGTTGTACTATTAAGATTGAAGATATGAAAAAGGTATGTTTATTAGCTTTTGTTTTGTTTACTTGGAGTATCGTTGTGAATGCACAGGAAAGTGATGGACGATACGTTGAAGTGACCGGTTCTTCTGAAATAGAAGTCGTTCCGGATGAGATTCATTTTCTGGTTCAGATTAAGGAGTATTGGCAAGAAGAATACACCGGTAAATCAAAAAAAGAAGAAGATTTTCATACGAAAGTGCCATTGGCAATGATAGAGAAAGATTTGCGTAAAAGTTTGCGCAAAATAGGAATAACGGATGATGCTATCCGCACACAGGAAATAGGAGATTATTGGCGTCAGAGAGGAAAGGAGTTTCTGATAGGTAAGCAATTGGATATCCGGCTTACGGATTTTGAGCAGATTAACTCTATTATTCGTTCAGTCAATACGTGGGGAATTGAGTCCATGCGCATCGGAGAACTCAAACATAAGGATTTGCCAATGTATCGGAAACAAGGTAAGATTGAAGCACTGAAGGCTGCCCGTGAGAAAGCATCTTATCTGGTGGAAGCGATGGGGCAGCAGTTGGGTGAAGTGATTCGTATCATCGAACCTGCCGATAATAACATAAGCCGTTATCTTCCTTTCGAAGCGCAGAGCAATGTAAGCATGGGTGCGGCAGCTACCGAGCAGTACCGGGTTATCAAGCTACGGTATGAAATGACGGCTCGTTTTGCCATTAAATAAAAATAGTCTATCTTTGTCGCATGACAAGAAATAATAAATCGGATTTGGTTTAGTAAACAATCTGTGTTTCTGATACAGATTGTCCTTTCGTTTGCTCTCGGATGATTCCTTCCGGGAGTACTCTTTATGTCTTTATAATTTCAATTTTTAACTTGCGTACAAGGGTGCTAAAAGTATCGTGGTGCTTTGTAACGTGTACGCTGTATACATTAAGATCATGAATAACGAAAATCAAACAATTCACAAATTCGACTTTAATTTAAACTGGTATGGCTGGAATGATAAACTAAGCCAACTAAAACAAGAATCACTCTACAGCACTCTTCCTCATGGACGTATATCCATAGTACATCGTACCTGCTACGAGGTCGTTTCCGAAAACGGATTGTTTCAGTGTGAACTCACGGGAAACATGATGTATGGGAAATCTGATGCTGAATTACCCTGTACGGGTGATTGGGTGCTTTTTCAACCATTTGATGAGAATAAAGGGATTATTGTCTATATGCTACCTCGTGAGCGGACATTGTATCGCAAGAAAAGTGGTACAGTTGCCGATAAGCAGGCCATTGCTTCTTACGTCGATAAAGCATTTATTGTGCAGAGTCTTGACGATAATTTCAATGTCCGCAGAGTAGAACGTTTTATGGTTCAGGTATTAGAAGAAAACATCAAGCCTGTATTGGTACTTAATAAATCCGATTTAGATTTTGACAGGCAGAGTGTTGAAGAACAAATAAATCATATCTCCAATCAGATACCCGTATTTTTTACGAGCATTCATCAACCCCAAACGATTCTCCGGTTGCGGGAATCCATATCAGAGGGAGAAACTGTTGTGTTTGTCGGTTCTTCGGGTGTCGGGAAAAGTTCTCTGGTAAATGCACTCTGTGAAAAAACGGTGTTGCTTACCTCCGATATAAGCCTGTCCACAGGAAAAGGCCGGCATACATCAACCCGTCGGGAAATGGTATTGATGAATGATTCGGGTGTTTTAATCGATACTCCGGGTGTGCGTGAATTTGGCTTGGTTATCGACAATCCAGACTCACTGGCCGAAGTACTTGAAATCTCTGACTATGCAGAATCGTGCCGTTTCAAAGATTGCAAGCATATCAACGAACCGGGTTGTGCTGTTTTAGAAGCAGTCAATAGCGGTGTGTTAGATTATAAAGTTTATGCAAGCTATCTGAAACTTCGCCGGGAAGCGTGGCACTTTTCAGCTTCCGAACATGAGAAACGTAAAAAGGAGAAGTCCTTTACAAAACTTGTAGAAGAAGTAAAGAATCGTAAGGCAAATCGCTGATTTCTATTTAAACG
>DXOJ01000431.1:0-3358 GCA_019412865.1 Bacteroides sp.
GTCACAGGAGGCGAGCAGCGCAAACCACAAATACAAATACAACTAAACAAAGTCCTTAAATAACGCCTTGTCCCATCATTGCGTGAGCTACTTTCATAAATCCGGCAATGTTGGCACCCTTCACATAATTAATGTATCCGTCGGGTTCCGTGCCGTATTTCACGCATTGTGCATGGATGCCGTGCATGATTGCATGGAGTTTTTCGTCCACTTCGGCAGCACTCCAGCTAAGGTGCATTGCGTTTTGAGACATTTCCAGACCGGAAGTGGCTACACCACCTGCGTTGACCGCTTTACCGGGAGCATACATCGTCTTATGTTCAATGAAAAGATCGATAGCTTCAGGGGTACATCCCATATTGGAAATTTCTCCGACGCAAAGTACGTCATTTTTTATGAGATTTTGAGCATCTTCTCCATTTAATTCGTTCTGGGTGGCGCAAGGAAGTGCGATGTCTGCTTTCACTTCCCACGGGCGTTTTCCTTCTACGAAGGTTGCGTTCGGATACTGTTCGACATAAGGAGCCACAATATCGTTACCCGAAGAACGAAGTTCGAGCATATAGTCTATCTTCTCGCCGCTGATACCATCCGGATCGTAGATATATCCGTCCGGACCGGAAATCGTAATCACTTTTGCACCCAGTTCGGTAGCTTTAGTAGCTGCTCCCCAGGCAACGTTGCCGAAACCGGAGATGGCTACTGTCTTACCTTTTATATCAATCCCTTTTGCCTGAAGCATCTGATTGACAAAATACAGTCCTCCAAAACCAGTAGCTTCCGGACGAATCAATGAACCGCCGAATTCTAATCCTTTACCAGTGAATGTACCGGTAAATTCACGAGTCAGTTTCTTGTACATGCCGAACATATAGCCCACTTCACGTCCTCCTACGCCGATGTCACCGGCAGGCACATCCATGTCCGGTCCGAGATGACGCCACAACTCCAGCATAAATGCCTGGCAGAAACGCATGATTTCAGCATCACTCTTTCCGCGTGGAGAGAAATCGGAACCGCCTTTACCGCCACCCATAGGCAAGGTAGTCAGTGCATTCTTGAATGTTTGTTCGAAACCGAGGAACTTCAAAATGGAAAGATTAACGGATGCATGAAAACGGATACCACCTTTATATGGGCCTATCGCATTATTGAATTGTACACGATAACCGAGGTTGGTCTGCACCTCACCTTTATCATCCACCCACGTCACACGGAAAGTGAAGATACGATCAGGTTCTACCAATCTTTCTATGATTTTAGCTTTTTCAAATTCAGGATGTTGATTGTATATATCTTCGATAGAAAGAAGAACTTCCTTCACTGCCTGAAGATATTCAGATTCACCGGGATGCTTAGCCTCCAAAGAGGACATGATTTTCTGGATGTTCATGATACTATATTTTAAAAGGTTAATTCTGATAAAATGTCAACTAACTCACTGCAAATATAGGAAAATTTTTCAGATGCGATTGATTTTATGCCATTATTTTGATTAAATAATGATAAAATGATAGTAGAGAAAGCATTAGGTATCAAGTATTCAGTGCTAATACTTAATACTTGATACCTGAATTTAATACTTTGTACTTTTTACTTCTTAAAATCCGGCTTCATGTCCAAATTGTACATGATGAAACCGTAGATGTCTGCCTGTTCTTCAAGTACTTTTGCCATCGGTTTGCCTGCACCGTGACCTGCTTTGCTGTCGATGCGGATCAGTGTCGGGTTTGTACCGTCGTTGTCTGCTTGCAGCGTAGCGGCAAACTTGAATGAATGGGCGGGAACCACACGGTCGTCATGGTCGGCAGTGGTCACTAGTGTTGCCGGATATTTCGTGCCCGGTTTCAGGTTGTGCAATGGAGAATAGCCTTTGAGGTATTCAAACATTTCTTTGCTGTCTTCGCTTGTTCCGTAATCGCTTGCCCAGTTCCAGCCGATAGTAAATTTATGATAGCGTAACATATCCATCACGCCTACCTGCGGAATTGCTACACGGAACAGGTCCGGACGCTGTGTCATGCAGGCACCTACCAGCAGACCACCGTTGGAGCCACCTACAATGGCGATTTTGTCTTTATTCGTATATTTTTCGTTGATAAGATATTCGGCAGCAGAGATGAAGTCGTCGAATACATTCTGCTTCTGCATCTTAGTTCCGGCTACGTGCCAGTCTTCACCGTATTCGCTGCCACCACGCAGGTTGACTTGTGCGTAGATACCGCCATTTTCGAGGAATGGGATGCGCATTGCACTGAAACCCGGGTTGAGGCTGATGCCGAAACCACCGTATCCGTAGAGGAATACAGGATTTTTGCCGTCTTTCTTCAGATCTTTCTTATAGGTAAGGAACATCGGGACTTTTACACCGTCTTTGCTGGCAAAGAATACTTGTTCCGTCACAAAATCATCCGAGTTGAACTGTACTTTCGGTGCACGGTATAGTTCGTAGGTGTTCTGGTCCATATCATATTTGTAAGTGGCACCCGGAATGGTGAATGAAGTGAATCCGAAGAAACATTCTTTATCGTCTTTGTTGCCGCTAAAGCCTACGGAACCGAGTGACGGCAGTTGAATCTCCTGAATTTGTTTGCCGTCGAGGCCGTAAACGTATGCATGGTTCGAAGCATCTTTGTCGTAAGTAAGGAACAGTTTGCCACCGATCACTTCTGCGTTTGAAAGAACGGCTTCCGATTCGGGAACGAGTTCTTTCCAGTCCTCCAGTTTCGGACGGTTGATGTCGGCTACCATGATCCGGTTTTTCGGTGCGCCATAGTTAGTATAAATATACATCTGATCGCCGATCACTTCAATCGGGTAGTATTGGTAGTCGAGGTCGGTAGTCAGCTGGATAAAAGGAGAATTCGGCTTTTTCAGGTCCCTTATAAATAAGTTGTTGCCTCTTCCGGCACCGGATTCTGTGAGGAAGAGAATACGTTCGTCTTCGCTGGTGCTGGCTGTATAGAAACGTTTCGGATAAGCCGGATTTTGATAAATCAGTTTATCTTTCGATTGCGGTTCACCTATTTTGTGATAATAGATTTTGTGCTTTTCGTTTACGTTGGAGAATTCTTTTCCTTTGGCGGGAGCATCGTAGGCGCTGTAGTAGAAGCCGTCTCCCTGCCAGGCGGCACCGGTAAATTTGGCCCATTCGATGTGGTCTTCCAATAACTTGCCACTTTCAGTGTCCATGACAAATATTTCAGACCAATCCGATCCGCTGCGTGAGATACTGTAAGCGGTATATTTGCCGTCGTTTGAGAAGTAAAGACCGGTCAGTGCCACTGTGCCATCGTCCGAGAGCTTGTTCGGGTCGAGGAAAACGCGAGGCTCGCCGTCCAGTGAATCCTGTACGTAG
>DXOJ01000431.1:3368-3608 GCA_019412865.1 Bacteroides sp.
TCATTTTTACTGAAGTAATATTTGCCATGTTTCTTGATTGGCGCACTGATCTTCTCGTAATCGGCCAGTGTGGTCAATCGTTTCAACAAGTTTTCCCGGAATGGAATCTGACTTAGATACTCATTCGTTACTTTGTTTTGTGCTTCTACCCAGGCAGTAGTAGCTGCACTGGTGTCATTTTCCAGCCATCTGTAAGGGTCGGGAACTTGTGTACCGAAGTACACGTCTACGGTGTCTACC
>DXOJ01000432.1:0-774 GCA_019412865.1 Bacteroides sp.
ACGCAATTGCCTTCCCTTACTATCAAACAGTATTCCCGTTATGACCACACTAGAGGGCAAACTTTCTGATTTTATCTTAGTAACGACCAATTTTATACTAGCAAAATACTCATTTACTTCCGCTTCCGTCATTTCATATTTTGATTTCGGAGTTTTAAAACTGAGCTCGCACGAATTGCTACCAGTAACTAAAAATGACGATGCAACTAAATGTTTAGTATTCTCTCCAAAATCAATAGGAAGTTCTGCATTAAATTTACGTACATCTTGCTGCCAATTTCGGGAAATTGGTTCGGGTGATGAATTTACCCACTCTTTTCCGTTCCATTTTTGTGTCAGCAGAATCCGTCCAGATGCATTCGTGTATTTCCGAGATTCCATCTCACCATCTTTATTATAAGTCAATTCGATTTTGCTATAGCCATCCTTACAATCAATAGACTTGCCATTTACTCCCAAATAGGATAGGCTAATAGCCTGTTGATTATCATTATACTCATACACTTCTTTGAAGTAACCATCAGGACAAAGCATAGGTTTATTCATTATATCATAATAACATTTTTCCTTCTCATTACCTGAAGAAGTATAACTGATAACAGCTTTGTGGTATCCATCCATACGGCTTATCAAAGGCTTCTCATTCTCATCAAAATAAGCTTCCGATAATAATTTTCCACGAGAATTATATTCGCTTTTCTGGATACTCCAACCTGTTTTCGGATTAATAATTAAATGTCCCTTCCCATCTCCAGCGGCCAAATATATCCTATT
>DXOJ01000432.1:784-10116 GCA_019412865.1 Bacteroides sp.
CTATTTCCCCATCTGTCATATCTACACAGACCTTCTGGTACCATCACTTTCGGATCAGTAGGCTTCCCATCTATACCGAAGAAAGACTGCTTTAAGACATTACCTAAAACATCATACTCACGAGTAGAACTTGCCCAGCCTTCGTTTGAAACCACTAATTGTTTATCTTTTCCATAATAAGAAGTACGAACAATATAACCTCGTTCATCATATTCATCCTTTTGGATCGCATATTTATCATTATTATAGGAAGTCAGCTCCCCATCTTTTCCATAGTACTCAATTTCAATCCGCTGATTTCTACTATTATAGATACAGACATATTTATGATAATCTAAAGAATTTAACGCTGGTTTATTGTTTCTGTCATAAACGGAGAACTCTATTTGATTATCAAATTTATCATATTTATATCTTGCTATTAGTTTTCCCGAAGCCAACTGTTCATCAGTACCAATTTCTATTTTCTCCAGTATATTACCTCGTTTATCTCGTTTATAATTAGCTCCAGCAGAACCATTTACCATCATCAACTTTCCACTTAAATTATAATAACGCAAGTTGGTCTCATTACCTTGTTCGTCAAACTTTGATATCCATTTTGCACAACTTCCAGCACATACGGTAAGATTGTTTTTATCATCAAAGAAACTACGTTCTGTTTCATTCCCATTATCATCATATACAGAATTCCACCCTGCAATATTTTCATTACTCAAAACTAAAGTCTTTCCTCCAGCATCATAAAAAGAAACTTTGATTTGATTTCCTCTTTTATCATAATCTCTTGCTGCAATAACAATTCCATTATTATCTTTACATGGCGATAAATCAACTCCTATGTTTACTAACTTAGTGATCAGATTCATGTCATTATACTCAGCCTTATACCCAGCCGTTCCATCCGATTTCAAACAAGGCTTTTGGTCTATACCATATGTGACATACTCTATTATATTACCAATTGAATCATAGTTGAGCTTTACTCCGGCATAACCTTCGTTTATTTCATTTAGTTTTCCATCAAGTCCATAAAACCACATTTCCTGAACATTTCCTCTATTATCATTGATATATTTAGCAGATGAGTTTCCGTCATTAGACAAACATTGATTTCCATCAACATCATAAAAAGTTTGATTTATAATATAGCCATTATCATCAAATTTACGAACGACCTTTGAAAATCCGTCATTAGGTATAAAACATGCCTTTCTATCTATATCCAGATAAGAAGCTTCGATAGGGAATCCATGCTGATCGTATATATATTTAATCCCAGCAACTCCATTCTTTTTAGGCAACATCAATTTCCCGTCAGCATCTTGATGAAGGGCATATACCACATTTCCGTATTTATCATACTCCATCACATACACACCAATACCATCAGCGTCATCATAAGCAGGTTTACCATCTACAGTCAAATACTCTGCTTTTACCCAATTATCGTTCTCATCATAATAAAATTTCTTCATCCCTAATCCCCATTTTGTAGCTTTCGGAGTACCATCAAATGACAAATAGTGTTCGCTCAAAACACGACCTTTCTCATCACGCACATATTTACGCCCATAAATATTATGCGCATCACCAACTAATACATTTTGGAAACCTGCATAGCGAATTGTTGACACATATCCATTTTCATCATACTCAAGCAACCATCTGGATATTTTTCCTTTTTCAACTCCATTATCCTCCAATGCACGCACATATCCTATAGTTTGAGCTCCCAAAGTCTTTTCCGTTCCATATTCATCATCATATTGAAATATTACAGTATTCAATTTATCATTATATGACTTCACATACAATACTTTCCCACTTCTATCCAACACTTTCGCACGGCTTATATTCCCCTTATCCGTATAATACAATAACATATCAAGCGGTCTTTCATTACGCTCCGATTCACCATCCTCGATAATATTCTCCTTGCTGTTCACATGAGACATACGCTGTAGTTTATGTTTTTTATATTCAAAACGATACAGCCTGTTCACATGACTCATCTCCCTGCTACTCAATTCTCCGATTCCCTGAGGAACTCCCCATTGTTCGACATAATCTTTATAATAATACACTTTCGTACGATTATAATCCCAAAAATAAACTCCACCTCCTATCATCAGCAAGACAATAGCAGCCACACTCGTCCATACCCATTTGGGAATCTTAGGAGGATAAATGACCCGATGCAATGCCTTTTTAAAATCGTCACATGTCTGATAGCGTTCTCCCGGTTCCTTAGCAGTAGCTTTATCTACAATCTTCTGTACTTTATCCGATACATATTTATAATAGGTCCGCATCCGTGGTAATGGCTCTTCAACTACTTTCTTATTAATATCATATTCAGTAAGTGTGGTGGTATCATAAGGAGCATTCCCCGTCAGCATTTGATGCAACATTACGCCAAGCGAATATATATCCGATCTAGAATCTAAATGATCACCTCTCACCTGCTCCGGACTCATATAGGAAGGTGTTCCCATCACCATATCATCCTTCTCCACAGATTCCCGATTGATAATAGTAGCAATACCAAAATCCAAAATTTTGGGAATGCCTTCTTTGGTTATAATAATATTCGCAGGCTTTATATCCCGATGGATAATATTATGTTCATGAGCATATTCCACTGCATCTAATATAGGCTCGAATAACGGACAAATCTTATCTTCCACGATCAAACCAGAAACGGTCTGTATATATTTGTCCAGACTAATGCCATCAGCATATTCCATAATCAGGTAGATACTACCCAATTCGTCAATATGGTAATCATGGAAACGAACAATGTTCTGATGATTAAGACTTGCCAAATGTTCCGCTTCTTCTTTCAGACGTTGACGGGTAAAATCATTAACCATGTCACTATTGATCACCTTGATGGCTACCTTTTGTTGTTTAATGTATTTGTGTTCTGCTAAATACACACTACCCATCCCTCCTTTTCCTATCAAAGAGACAATGGTATAATTAAGAACCTCCTTACCAATCATTTTATTCTTTTTTTAAGTTAACGAAAGAATGTTAATAAAAACTCCCAATCCAAAACCTACCCAAGCCCAAGTCGCAGCTTGAGATGCTCGGTGAGGAGTTTCCCCTTTCCAACAGAAATACATAATCCAGCCTGCTAACGGAATAAAAAAAGCTAATATTCCCCAGCCAATTTCCAATTCATCTTTTTTATACGATCTATATTCCTGTGAAGAAGATACAGGAATATGTTCGACTATTAAGGTATTTGAGCCGACTTTAGTTTCTTGTTCATAAGGATGAGCGCCTCTAATAGGTAACAAGGCATAAATTTGCGCCCATGGCAGAGGTATATGGTTGGACAGTAACACAGTAGCACCAGGAGCAATCACGACTTTTTCATTAAGAATAATACGCCCACCAATATTACTCCCGTTTTTACTGACATCTTTATATACATACTTATTATCAACCAAAGTAATTTCAGCATGGACGCGGCTCACTCTCTCATCTGCAATTACAATATCACAGTGACTACTTCTTCCTATTGTTATTGTTTTCATATACTACTTAAGATATTAATTATAAATCCGACTACAAACCCTATCCAACCACATATAGCAGCCGCTCTTGCTCGTCGAGGCGTCTCTTTCTTCCACTGTGCCCAAAGTACCCATCCTACAATTGGACATACCACAGACAAAATTCCATATCCTATCCCAAGTTTATCTTCCTTGACAGATGGAGTTGGAGGAGTAGGAGGCAGGATATCTCCTACCACTTCTTCCATTATGACAGTTCTTCCTCCTTTATCCCGAAGTTTCTGTATGACTTCGTCCCAATCTAAAAGATATTCGCTTCTCCCTGCCAGCCAGACATTCGGCAATGGGGACGGATTCTCAAAAGAAAATGGTATTTTAATGCTCCCATGACGTAAGTATTTGCCATCTACACTGGTGCCATTTGTACTACTATCTGTAAATAGGAGATAGCGATGTATCGAACCTGTACATCTTTCCTCCCTATATTCTATTTCCAGATGGTGACCGCTGATATAATCACTAGGAATGGTTATGTCACACTCTCTCCGCCCAACAGAAACTTTTACTCTATTCGGGTCTACCACCGTTTCTCTAAATAGTCCTGATTTAAATTCCATCACCGTTTGAAAACGACGAAGCATATTTTTATCTACAGCCTTCAATATCGCTTCTTGAGTTTGATCAGATAAATGCGGATTAAAAGTCTTTGCACGTGGAAATTCATCATTCAAAATAGAGCAAATAGTATCATAATCATTTGACCGCTTTTTGATGGCATGAGAACCAGTGAGCATATAATGTAACAAACAACCTAAGGAATAAATGTCTGTGCGATAATCTATGCTATCTCCTTTAGCCTGTTCCGGACTCATATATCCGTCGGTCCCGATAATACGTCCGATTGTTTTGCCTGTGCTGGTTTTCATATCTTTAGCAATCCCGAAATCTATAATGCAGATACTACCATCGGGACGTACCATTATATTAGAAGGCTTAATATCACGATGAATGCATCCCATCCTATGTATATAAGCCATTGCATCCAGAATTTTCCCCATCAAGTCCTTTGCAGTAAATTCCGTATAAGGTCCTGCCATTTCCACATGGTGTTCGATGGTCTCTCCGTCTACATATTCCATAGGCAAGTACATATTTCCATGCTCATCCGAAAAAGGATTGTCAACAATGCCTACCACTGAAGGATGCCGCATCTTTTTCAATGCAGCAGCTTCAATATAGAAAAGTTCTTTAAACTCCGGGTTCATAGTAGCTTTACTATTCATCATCTTTATTGCTACACGTTTCCCATCGCCACTTCTCCCTTCATAGACGCTGCCCATGCCTCCTTGACCTATTACTTTTATCAATTCATATTCAGGCATAACTATTTTCCTTCCTTATTAATATTAAGACTAATAATTATATTAAGTAATACATCAGTAGAGTTCTCTCCTTCTTTCTCTTTTCCTTTTATTACAATATCTATTTTTTTAGGTGGTTCTTTCTCTGTAAAAGAGATATCAAATCCTGTTTCCTTTTTTGTTTTCTTGAAATAAGTTGCATCATATTCTATGTCAGTTATCTGAAAATGACGATTGAGTTTTGAAGGCTGTGATTGTCCTTCAACTAAAAAACACGCATTCTCACCTTCAATAAAAGAAAAGGCTTTTCTTTTAGGAACAAACTGAGCATCAACTCTATATGTAAGAGAATCCACTTTTCCAGTAGCTGCCACAATAGCAACAATACTACCATTTGCGGTATTACTTACATCATTTACAACAGAGGGAGTAGATTCTTGATGAGTTTGCTTCGGCTGTGTCAATGTCATATCTTTTACCACAGGAACAACAAATTTGAATATCTTCACAGAGTCTGCCAAAGAAAAACGCAATTGTTCGTTTTTAAACTCTTGTCGAAACACTAAAAGACGGTTACCATATGCCACATCAATATCCTCATCATACTTTAATGAATCACTTGACAGAGCACGGTTTATTTCTATCACCTTTTCTTTTTCTTTGCCCATAAGGATCTCCGTATGTCCTTGCTTATAATTTATTTCTAAAATATCTTCACCTTTCTGGAACTTAATTTCAGGCAACATAATAATTGTATCCCTTCGCATAAAGGATTTATATATAGTAATAGATTCCGACTTAAAATGCTTATTCCAAAAATAATAACCTCCACTGGCGCCAATACATATCAGCAAAATGACAGTTAATATGATCATTCCTATTTTTCTTCTTTGAGGTTTAGAAGGCGAACCAGGAGTAATAGAAAACTCTACAATCTCTACCGTTATATTGTCCAATCCCCCATTGTCCCTTGCTCGTTGTACTAAATAGTCCACACGTTCCTGTGACCCCATTTCAGATTGTCTGCTGACGATGCGTTCTATCTCCCTATCTGATATCATTCCGCTCAATCCATCCGAACAAAGCAAAAAACAATCTCCAGCTTCGGGTAAAATCGCATCAGGCAGTACTGTAGCCGGTTTCATATTGGCAATGCCTAAAGCATTTGTTATTTCGTTTTTCCGTGGGTGATGTTCTGCCTGCTCATTAGTCAGTTGTCCCATATCCACCAACATCTGTACATAAGAGTGATCCTTGGTTAGTTGTTTTATACATCTGTTACGTATTAGGTAAACACGACTATCTCCCACATGACCTATATAAACTTTAGAGTCACGGACCAACAACAATACACATGTAGACCCCATTCCCTGCAACTCAGGTTGTATCATTGCCTGATGAAGTATAGCCTTATTGGCAGCATCAATAGCTTCTCCAATGGCTTCACGAGGATCTTCATAATACTGTCCGTCAAGAAAACCATGAATCGCTTCTACAGCTAAGCGGGATGCCGTAGCTCCTCCGACGTGCCCTCCCATACCGTCACATACAACAGCAGCAAGGCCATTGATCGTTTCGAAGTTGCCCATACTGTCTTCATTTGCCTGACGTTTGCAGCCAATGTCGGTACGCCCTGCAATGTGACAATAGTTATATATATTTTCTTCTTTCATTGCCTAATTTGCTTTTTATTGAGGAATAGCCAAGAAAATCATTTTGGTAGCTCCCAAAACAATAACATCATTCGTATACAACTGTACACGGTCACCTACAAATGTTCCATTAATATATGTACCATTTGATGAATTCTGATCAGCAGCCCAGAAAATACCTTCAGCCTCTCTGTAAAGTATCAATAAATGCTGGGATGACATATTGCTATCTCCTGGAATAGGAATATCTGAAGTAGCAGCACGTCCTATCACATTTCTCCCCTCATAGATTTTGTATACTTCGCCCATTGGATTCTGGTCGTAAGAAACCAGTAAGCCTACCAAACGACGATTGTCAGAAGCCATTCCTGTTCCACCCGTAGGATTAACGTGACGAATAACAGTAGCACCTCCCGGATTATTTTGACCACTTTTCCCAAGGTCTATTGTATCCGTTTCTGCGTTCATATTTCCACCTAGCACTTGAGTTTTACCTGTCGTTGTATCATCGTCGAGTACTCTAGTTGAATGGGAAGAAGGACAAAAAGGACAATTATCCCCATAAATACTCGAATCATATTGATGTCCGTTTATACATTTTTTTGTTGCCATAGTTATTATAATATTTAGTATGATTATTTAATTAATTCCACCGCTCGTTTGGGTTGTACAGCCTGATTGTAGCCTTGCGACAATCCTAAATATCCCGAAACGATAACGCCCGCAAACTTTCCTCTTTCGTTAAATACTGGCGAACCGCTTGCCCCCTGATGTATCGTAATATTATGCCCATACTGATATTCGCCTCTTTGCTGAGTAATCTCTCCGCTCTGATTATTCGCTTCCAAACCGATCTCTGTATCTCCCAAAATAAAAGATTGAGGGAAACCTATAGTATATACTTTCTTGCCTAACTGTAACTCCTTATCCGTAACGATATCATTCAGATCAACTATATTAACTACTCCATCTGGAGTCTTCTTTGTATTTACCTGTATAATTGCAATGTCTATCTTATCATCATTACTCACTTTACAAATTGAGCATGGGATAAAGTCGTTTACCGAACTCACATGAGTATCATTCAAAGCAACTCCTGTATAAAAGATATTATATTTTACTGTAACAGCACGCGCCAACGCTAATGCTCCTGCATTATTGGGATACCTTTTCACAATAGCCATATGAATAGTTTCCTTTACTTTTTCCGCTTTTTCTTTTTCTCCGTCCAGCAACGACACAACATGTTTATTGGTCATTATCTTACCATCTGTAGAAATGAAAAATCCTGTCCCTGACGATCCGCCTACTCCTTGACACACATCATCTTTATCGTCCAAATAGAAATAATTCCACGAATCATCTCCCATATATTCGCCCAACAACTTATCACCAACACTCGCTACATAAGCAGTTTTTTGATAAATCAACACAACCGATTTCTGGTATTTTTCGTAGATTTCTTCCGGAGGCAACGACCGGTGTGTCCAATAATACCAGATACCTACACTCACTGCCAACAAAATCAAAAAGGCACTGCCCCACTGCCACAAGTACCCTCCTTTGGGAGGAGTCAAAGCAAATATATTCTCCCACTGCAACGGATACTTTTTAGAAATTAGCACTACATCTCCTTTCACCAAGACATGAGACGAAATTCTGTTTCCATTCACATAAGTACCGTTCGTCGAATTGTTGTCAATGATTAACACGTCCCCATTAGATCGTTGGCATAATATAGCATGTTCACTCGACACATCATCAAAATTCAACCGAACTTGAGCCTCCGAAGAACGTCCGATACTCCGTCGATCTTTTACATCAGGCGGAATAATCACCTGTCCCTTACCAGCAGATACCACTGTCTTCTCAGGTTGCTGTATTATTCTATTCCAATCAATGCTTGTATTACCCAACTTCACTTTGTCACCATTTGACAATTGCACCTGATTTTGTATACGCATGCTGTTAACAAAAGTTCCATTTTTAGAATTAAGATCTTTAATACATACTATACCAGAACTCGACACGGTGATGACAGCGTGCTGTGATGATACGCCCGGGTCACTTACCACAACATCATTAACGGGATTCCGCCCAACCTTGATAACTCGCATAGACTCTTCCTTATTTATTATTCGTATATTTCTCTATATTTCAGTCTGTTACACTTCAACAAGCATCCAAATGTAGCAAATTAATATAATAAAAAAAATCGCAAAAAGTATCAATTGTACCTAAACGGTCAAAAAAGGGGATTATTACTTCAAAAAACATGCTTATTATGAGTTTTTTTTCCTATCGTAATTAAAGAACTTTTTATAGCGGCTGTCTATCTCCGATTTTCATCTTCACCAACACTAATCGAAATACCCTATCAACAAAATTAGTTTATAGAATGAAGTCTTGATTCATTGACCTGCCCTTCAAATAATTGCCATTGAATATATGTATTTCAAACCATACAAGAATGAATCTTTACCTAGTACAGTAATGTTATGATAAATAAGGCTTTCTTTTTTCATCAATCTATGGAAAATTTAACTTCCATAGCTATAGACTCCGGTAGGTTTCATAATTGTTCCTTCGCTATCTTCACTCCTTTCTATCATACCGTAATCCTGTTAAGTCATATCGTGACAAACATTCCTATTAACATTTCTCCATCATTTCAGATAAAATTATAAAAAACATTAAGTTTTTTTCTATCACCTATCACCCACCGCTCCACATCCATTTATTCATCGCACTTGCAGACAAGATGACAGGTTATCCGAACCTATCACCACATC
>DXOJ01000433.1 GCA_019412865.1 Bacteroides sp.
GATAGCGGTACGGAGGCTGTCGGCAAATGAGGCATCGACATTTAATATTTCCGTAGATTGCAGGCATGCCGAGAATATCTCATAAGCCAGTACACGGTCGCAAGTCGGCATCATAGATGCGCAAAATTCTTGTCCTTGATGGCGAAAACTGTTTTCCGGCGAGATACTAGGACCTGTTACCAAATAGTTATTTCGTGGGTCTATTACCATATAATCTAATAGAAATTCAGCATTACTTTTTAATAATGGATATGCGGTATTCTTTAAAAAATCTTTATCTTGTGTGTAATCATATTGTGTCCATAAATGAGAGGCAAGCCAAGAAGATGCAGTCGGGAATAATCCCCAAAGAATACTACCTGATACAGCTGTATATCCCCATGGATTGGCTGTAGTATGTGCAGTCCATCCTTTACAACCATATAAATCTTTTGCTGTTTTTGCACCATGAATTGATAAATCTTTAATATAGTCAAAAAGAGGGAGATGACATTCTGCTAAATTACCTACATTAGCAATCCAATAATTTTGTTCAGTATTGATATCCAAATGATAATCGTTAGTCCATCCCATATGGCAAGCGAGGTTATCGTTAAAAAAACCTTGTAAAGCTACAGGTAGAGGAGAATTAGGACGTGAAGAAGCGATCAACAGATAGCGGGCATATTGGAAAAATAATGCATCTAATCCAGGATCAGATTCTCCTTTCTTTACCCGTGCCCAACGTTCATCGTTTGGTAGGTGATCAAACTTTGCGTGATGCTCAAACGAAAGTCCTACCCGGGAGAAAAGTGGAGAATAGTCTTCTATATGTTTTTTCTTCAGAGTCTTAAAATCTTTCTTTGATGCTAATTCAATTGTTTTCTCACATTTTATTTTGTAGTTGTAACCAGAGAACGTATTGTTTTTAAAATTGGTACGTACATCAGATAATAAAGTGACTTCAGTAGCTTTCTCAATATAAAGTTTTTTCCCTTCAGCCTTTATTGTTCCTCCTTTTATTTGTACAGCAATACGTCCTTCAAAATGTACTCCTCCTTTACCATGTTTTTCAAATTCTGCATTACCGGTATAAATAAGTTGGTTACCGGATGCTACTACATTTGCCTGTCTGAGTAATTTCAATTCAAGTTCCATCGTTATTGCTTTTGGACGACTAGCTTTTATATGCATGGCAACTACGTCATCTGGATTAGAAGCGATACATTGGCGTATATATTCAGTATTACCTACTTTATAGCTAACTGTATTTATAGCAGTATGTAAATCCAGTTCATGGCGATAATCTGATATTTCTCCTTGAGGATATGAAAAATTTATTTTCAAGTCACCTATGGGAAGATGTGTTCCTACTGAATGTGGGCTACCTGCCATCATATTTCCTGCGACATGATTACCTTCTGACAAGTTATTTTCAAAAAATAGCTTTCTTACTTGATTGAGTTTTTCTCTTCCGAATGGACGTTGCTGATGTTCATCATATTCCCCTGACCACATTGTTGATTCGTTTAGAGCGAGTGTTTCTGTTTCTATGCCACCATAGATCATTACACCAAGACGACCGTTCCCCAAAGGAAGAGACTTCATCCATTCATCTGCAGGTTTATCATACCATAATTTCATTTTATTCTCGGTTGCCTTCAGTGACAGACTACCACTAACTAGAAGTGCGGCCCCTATTATCAGGCCTAATGTTACGTTTCTCATGTTATAAAATAGTTTATTTCAAAATGATATTGCAAAGGTATAGGAGAAGGGAAAAGTAAAAATGAACAAATGCGGCTATTACTGAAACAAATGCGTCAACTCCTTTTTATATACTGTTTTTTAGTGTATATTTGCGCGCACAGCCAAATATAACCACTATATAATTTATGAAGAAACACCTACTACGATTAGCTTTCATAAATGGATTGCTATTCTTATCTATTTGTATTTTTGCTCAAGAATATTCTGATTTTTATTTCACCCGTGTTAATGGAGAAAATGGTTTATCAGAGAGTAATGTAAAAGCAATCTTGCAGGATAGCTATGGATTTATGTGGTTTGGGACAAAAAATGGGCTCAACCGCTATGATGGAACTTCTATTCTCCAATTCGATTGCGATGATTTGGAGGAGGGTACAGGTAATCATAATATTGGTGCTCTTTTTGAGGATAAAGAAAGGAATTTATGGGTTGGAACAGACAGGGGTGTTTATATATATAATCCGGCGGTCGATGTATTTAAACGTTTCAAAATAGCTTCATCAGAAGGGATAACTCTTGATAACTGGGTAGCGGAAATTCTGTCTGATTCACTAGATAATATTTGGGTGTTGATTCCTGATCAGGGACTTTTTCGTTATAAAGACGGAAAGGTACATCATTATTCATTGATAGATAAAGACAATTTAAAAAATAATAATCCGGAATGTATTTGTATCAATGAGCAGGGCGAAGTATGGGTAGGTACATCAGGAATAGGTTTATTCAAGTACAATTATCGGGATGATAATTTTGAACAATATTTGACAGACCGAATGGGACGTTCGTTAATTGACAAAACAATTATAAGTATTTGTTTTCAGAAAGAAAATGCTATTTTGGGAATACATGAAGGAGATTTGCTGAAATATAATACTCGAACAGATGAGTTGAGTGAAGTTTCGTTCCTTGGTGAGAAAAAAACATTTTTGCGAGATGTAATGTGTTTTGGAGATGAAATTTGGGTAGGTTCTCTTCATGGAATTTTCATTATTAATGAGAAAGAAAATAATGTTATTCATTTGAAAGAAGACCTGATGCGTTCATTTAGTTTATCGGATAATAGTATTTATTCTATTTATAAAGATTATGAAGGAGGAATTTGGATTGGAACAATGTTTGGAGGTGTCAACTATCTGCCTAATCGTATCTTGACTTTTGCTAAATATGTACCGGGAAGCGATTCATATTCTTTAAATACCAAACGTATCCGTGGATTGGCAGAAGATAATAATGGGTGTATTTGGATAGGTACTGAAG